>NZ_JAUFPZ010000002.1:2764642-3066428 GCF_030409505.1 Zunongwangia endophytica
CCAGGTATATTGAATATTTAAATCGTTTACAAGATAATCATCCAATTCTGAACTTTCTGCTTCAATATTGCTCATATACTGTTCTCCTACATATTTGGTTAACCAGTTTATTCGCAAATTTTTTAAAGGATTTACCTGTATCATATTCCCGCCTACAATCGAAGGAGAAAATGAGATATCGGTATCACCAATATTCACCTGTTCATCATCTACAATAGTTAAAAAGTCTATATTTTTATTTCGACTTAAAGCAATATTAGGTCGTATGCTCAAATAATCTGTAATCCTAAAAGTAGCATCTATTTCTAACCCTAAACGATAACTTTCATCGCTATTTTCTCTTAAAGCAGCGCCTTCATTATCAATTTGCCCTGTTAAAACTAATTGATCCTTATAATCCATAAAATAAAGATTAGCGTTTATTTGGGTTTTGGAATCATTAAATCGCCATCCTAATTCGTAGTCATTAAGTTTTTCTTCTGTTGGATTGGGTTTGTTGTTACTAATGGCCGCCTCATAATCGCGCCTTACCGGCTCGCGATGTGCCCTGGCGAACGAACCATATAATTGATGTGCTTTATTGAACTGGTAAGTGAAGCCAAATTTAGGATTAAAAAACGAAAAACTATCGTTGACGTTAAATACTTCCAATTCTTCGGTTGGACCGGTAGCTTCATAACTAATGGTTCTTAATTGCAAATCGCCATACATAGCTAATTTTTCAGTAATAGAGACTGTTGTTTTTCCGTAGATATTAAAATCGGTTTTAACGGCATTATTAAAGTAAAACGGTTCTAATGGATCATTATTTCTGGCAAATCGGGTATAAATCACTTCTCCAAAGTGATCGCCGTCGTAGCGGTTCCAACCTCCTCCTAAAATAGCGTCTACTTTACTATTTTTATAATTCAAACTAAAAGTCGTACCATAAAAATGATTATCCAACCAGCTCGTATTTACAAGATCTGATGTAGTTACTTCTTCTCCATTAGCCATAAAATTAGATAATCCAAAAGAATTTAAATTGGCGTCTTCCTCATATTCTTCGTAATAACCTCTTCCGTAGGTATAATGGAACGCCAAGTTTGAAGACCAGTTAGTATCGTATTTTTGATTCCATAATAACTGGTAATGATCTTGCTGATAATTATCGGTTTGGTTATCGTAAAATTTTATATTGCCCTGCTCATCGGTATATTCACCAGAGGGATTATAAGTTCGGTTAGTATCCAATACATCACCTGGTATACCGTTCCAAGCCTGGTATGTGCGTTGTTTTCCTCCAAACATAATAGCTTTTACCAACGTATTATCTGCAACATAAGCACCTTGCAAAAAGTAAGATTTCAGTTCAGAATCTGCTCTATCAATATATCCGTCACTTTTGATTAATGAAGCTCTTCCTGAAAAATCCCAATGATCATTAAAAAGACCTGTATTGAATTTAGCAGTATGTTTATGGGTATTGAAAGATCCATAACTATTGGCAACCTCAGCAGATGCTTCTTCACTATACCTATCGGTTAAAATATTGATACTGGCACCAAAAGCCCCGGCTCCATTAGTTGAAGTTCCTACACCACGTTGTAACTGAATATTTTCTGTAGAAGAAGCAAAATCTCCCAAATTTACCCAGAAAGTTCCTTGGCTTTCAGCATCGTTATAAGGCACACCGTTGATTGTTACATTTGTTCGAGTAGCATCACTACCACGCACTCTAATCCCCGTGTAACCTACGCCGTTCCCGGCATCTGTGGTTGTTACTACAGATGGCAGATAATTCATCAAAATAGGAATATCCTGTCCTAAATTCCTACTTTCAATTTCTTCGTTAGATAAATTGCTAAAAGTGATAGGAGAATCGGCATCTACACGAATAGAACGTAAAAAAACTTCTCCTAAAACCTCTTCAGCATCACCAAAATCTACATCTAATATTTGATCTTCAGTAAGGTTTACTTCGTAGGATTTTCTATTTCCGAAGACAAAATCGATAGTATAATCACCTTCTGACAAAACAAGTCGATACTCCCCTAAATCATTGGTTTGCGTACCTTCTTTTTCTTCAGAAACATAAACTGTTACTCCGCTTAAGGGTTCTCCTTTTCGACTTACTATACCTTTTAGCTCATATTGCTGCGCAAGAGCAGACATACTAAAAAGTATAACTAAACTACTGAATAATATATTTTTCATTCGTAACAATGATTTACGAATAAAAGGGGCCATTATTCCATTTAAAAATTTGGTTGAAAAAAATAAATCCTGAATTTCTCTAAAAAATTTAGAGCATATCCAGGAGCGCTAGTGCTTTGTTTAAGCACTTATCCCTTGGCAGCATTACCTGCCCAGGTTCATTGGGTATAATCTCAGCCCTAAAGGCACCCCTTATGAGATCGCTGCAAATGTAAAACGGTTTTTTTGATTTATAGCTATCATTCCAATTGATTTAAATCCCGTATTTTTGAAGAGTTTGAAAAAGATATGCAAAACACCAAAAGATCTATAACCCTAAAAGTAGTTGCAGGCTACCTTCTTATCGCAATTTTAGTGGTTGTAGCGGTCTGGTTTATTTACAATCGCGTGGTCATCTTTAGCAATATGGCTCAAAGTAACAGCAGCAACAACGCGCAATTATTTTTGGTGAGTGAAATTACAAGTGATCTTTATGAAACAGAAAATGTTAGCCGCCGTCTTATCCAAACAGGAACTAAAGAAGATATTAAACTTTACCAGGAGCAATTAGACTCCATAAAATTAAACCTGATCGAATTAGATCAGGAATACGATGAAGACAATCTGCATACCGAGTTAGATAGCATTTATAAACTTCTGGATTTAAAAACAGAAAACCTGGAAGCCCTTATAAAATTACGCGAGCAAGAAAGAAACACCAATTACTATAAACAAGTAATGGAAGAACTTAATCGCGTAAACGAAAATTTTGAAGCCAATCAGGGTTACGATAATCGCTTTAACGATCTAGAGCCTTATCAAAAAAGAGTATTAGTAAAATGGCTGGAATATGCCAGAGAAGACAACGCAAAGTCACTTACTAATCAAACCGCAGACTCACTAGTGAGCTCGGTAAAAAAAGTACTAAACGATTTTCAGGAAGCTAATATTCGATTTAGAAACTCAGTATTCGAAAAAGAAAATGACCTGCTGGATAACGATATGGTTCTTAATCAGCAACTAAGAAAAATTCTTGCCAATATTGAACAAGATGAGCGTGTAGCATCTATCGAAAGAACTGAAAAAGCACAGCAAACCCTAGAAGATACTGTTAGCATTATACTCATTTCTGGTGTTGTTTGTGTGATAGTAATCTTGCTTTTTTTGATGCTCATTATTCGCGATGTACGCCGAAGCCAACAATATCGTTTAGAACTGGAGGAAGCAAAAAACTTCGCGGAGACCTTGTTAAAAAGAAGAGAGCAATTAATGGCGGCCATTACGCACGATCTTCGCTCACCATTGAATACTGTGATTGGCTATTCTGAATTACTGGATAAAACCAAACTTGCCAGCAAACAGCAACACTATTTGAGTCAGATTAACAAGTCGTCAGATTTTATTCTCCGATTGGTAAACGACTTACTGGATCTATCGAAACTGGAAGCCGGTAAAATGTTGGTTGAAAATTTACCTTTCAATCCCAAAAATCTTATTACCGATACAGTCCAAAATAATATTCCTGCAAAGCAAAATAAAGATCTTGAAATTAACATTGAAATTTCTGAAGAAGCCGATTCACAATATTCCAGTGATCCTTTCAGAATCAAACAAATCATCGCGAATTTGGTAACCAATGCTATTAAATTTACTGAAAAAGGTGAAATTCTCGTCACAGGTGCTATTCAGAAAAGAAGCAAGCATTCTTCGCTGATTATTAAAGTAAAGGATACCGGTATCGGAATTTCTAAAGAAAAACAAGAGGTCATATTTGAAGAATTTAGTCAGGAAAATAGCGGAATCGAAAAAAAATACGGCGGTAGTGGTTTGGGGCTTACCATTACAAAAAGCCTAACCTCACTTTTAAAAGGAGAAATTCAACTTCAGAGCGACCAAGGTAAAGGAAGCGAGTTTACCGTGATTATTCCGGTAAAAGAATTGAAGAAAGAAGCTGCTAAGGATAAACAAATAAAACAACCTCCAAAAATCCGGAATATTGACTTCGGAAATAAAAAGATTTTGGTAGTTGACGACGAACCGGCTCAATTAGCCTTGACCTTAGAGTTTTTAAGAAGTCATCAACTGAAGTATGAAACCGCAGAAAATGGAAAAAAAGCTTTAGCACTTTTAAACGAAAATGAATACGATCTAATTCTTACCGATATTCAGATGCCTATTATGGATGGCTTCCAATTAATGAACAACATCAAAAAGAATGATCGACTGCGTAAAATACCGATTATCGCTTTGTCTGGCCGCACCGATATGAAAGATGAAGTTTATAAACTTACCGGTTTTACGGCAAAGTTGACTAAACCTTTTAAAGCTCAAGATCTTTTACTTAAAATCAGCGAAATATTTGACCTCAACATAAATCAAAAAGAGGTTTTAGCTGAAAGCAAGTCTAAATCAGCTTCAGAAGCAACCGAATTATATAATTTAGAGGATATTTATATGTTTTCTGGAGAAGACTCAGAAGCCATGCAGGTTATCCTCAAAGCCTTTATAGAAAGTTCAGAAGAAAATATTCAGAAACTCAAAATATGTAAAAAGAAACACGATTTTGAGACTATTGGTCAAATTGCGCATAAAATGCTACCGATGATAAGGCAAATGAAAGTTCTTCTTTTAATTCCAATTTTAGAAAAGCTGGAACGTAAACAAGAAACTTCAATAGCTGAAGTAGATCAGGTAATAAACCAATTAGAAAAGTTGATGCAATCTTTAGAAACTGAGGTTACAGCTTAATATCGTACTGTTTCAATTTATTATACAGTGTTTTTCGATCTATGGAAAGCATTCTTGCAGCTTTGCTTTTATTTCCCGCTGTTTTCTCTAACGCCTCAAGAATCATTTTCTCTTCATTTTTATTTTTGAAAAGGCCATAATCTTCCTCATTCTTTTCGGCTGTAGCAATTTCATGCGGTAACACTTTCATGGGGATTAAATCATCCTGAGTTAACAGTACCGCTCGCTTAACCATATTTTTAAGCTCTCGTAAATTACCAGGCCATGAGTAGCTTTTAAAAGCATCTACAGCATCATCGGTAAATCCAACAACATCTTTTTCTAAATCAATATTAGCTTCTTCTAGAAAATGGTCGGCAAAAAGCATCAAATCTTCTTTTCGATCTTTTAAGGAAGGTACTTTTACCGAAAATTCGTTTAAACGATGATACAAATCCTCTCTAAATTCACCATCCTTTACGGCTTGTGCAAGATCTTCGTTTGTTGCCGTGACTACGCGAATATCGACTTCAATCTCCTTATTACTCCCTACCGGTTTAATGCGGCGCTCTTGCAAAGCTCTTAGTAACTGAACCTGTAGTTCGTAACTTAGATTTCCAATTTCATCTAGAAATAAAGTCCCGCCATTAGCAGCTTTAAAATGACCAATCTTATCATTTATAGCTCCCGTAAAAGAACCTTTAATATGTCCAAAAAATTCACTTGACGCAATTTCTTTAGGAATAGCTCCACAATCTACTGCGATAAAAGGAGCATCTTTACGTTTACTCTGAAAATGTATACTTTTGGCAACATTTTCTTTCCCGGTACCACTCTCACCGGTTATTAAAACTGACATGTTTGTAGGTGCTACCAACTCAATATAATCGTTCAATTTTCTAGATGCATCACTTACACCTTTAATGTACTGAACTGTTGAATGCGGTTTCTCCCTTTTCTCTTTTGTAGGCTGCTGTTCAGGAACTTTCTCTGCTACCACCTTTGTTTGCAACGCATTCTCTATAGTTTGCAAAATTGACTCTGGTCTAAAAGGCTTGCTAACATAATCAAAAGCACCATCTTTCATTGCTTTAACAGCCATGCTGATCTCTGCATAACTCGTCATAACAATCACCTGTGTTGCTGGATTCTTAGCTTTTACCTCTTTTAGAATAGTTAAACCATCATTATCAGGAAGCCTAACATCGGTAAGTACAAGGTTGAAATTTGATTTGGATATAATTTTTAGTGCATCTTCACCTGAAAAGCAAAGTTCTGTCTCATAATCTCTTTTAGATAAAAATGTTTTAAGCATTGTTCCGAAAGGAACGTCATCTTCTACTATGAGAATTTTGGGCATAATCAAATTTTAAAGCGAGACGACAAATTTAGCAAACATAAATTCAACTTCTTAAAAAGAAAGTATAAAAAAAGAGGCCTGAAAAGTGACCTCTTTTAATCTAATTTAGAATATAGCCTATGTATTTACTCCCATTTTTTGGAAAATCGGCCAGCAAAATCGCCAAATTTTATTTGTATTTTTTAGAAGCCCTAGTGTTAGTTAGTAGTTCCCGAGCTTCTAAAATTTAATACATGCTAACCGATTGTATCCCAATACCGCAAAGTTGGTCTCTTTGTTTTTCGGTAATTAGTCTATAACTTCATCCTCTTTTAACCATTCTCCTTCGGTATTCGCGTAGATCGTTTTACTCTCGCCATCCACAGCTACCTTTAATTTGTATATTTTTTCTTCGTCCTGCATTTTCACCCAAGCTTCAGAAGCCACAGCGTTAAATTCTGTCATTGTAGCGTCTTTAATTGATTGTGGCAATGCTAAAACATCAATCGACTGAAATTCCCCAATTTCTGGAGCAGATTGTGGTTCTACCTCTTCAGTTTCTGGTTCCATTGGTTCTTCTTGTGCTTGAATTGATTGGGTTGCAAAAAACAATCCTAGAATAGCAAACGATGATAATATTGACTTTTTCATAATACTGGCTTTAGTTTTATATTTAAGACTTTATCTTCTTCAGTCTCGTTATTACATAAGTAAAGATTGTGCCCAACTTAATTACAGCACACAAGAGATTGTTTTACAACTACTTACCCTAAAAATTAAAACTTACGGAAATCAATATTTTGTAGAATTTACGAGATATTAAGATTCTATTATGTAGAAAATATGCACATAAAATAATTGAAGAAGCATTTCGTTGATTTGATAGATTAAAAAAGAGGCCACCACAGCCTCTTTTAATCCGAAAATCTAAATTATCCAACAGTATGAGCTGCTGCGTTAGTTATTTAAAATCCTTCAATAACCCTAACATTTTATCATAATAGCAAAATCGTGCCATAACGTTTACGATCTAAAATAAGACACAAACAGCTAATTTTCAGAGCTTAAAACTCTATTTGGGTCCTTTACAAAAACTCAAACTTGTAGAATTCCACATAATTAAATTCCACAGGTGTAGAATTTTTACACAGCTCTATTTTAAAGGATTTTTTCTATTTTGTTTTTTCTCTGATTGAATTTTCTTCTTTCGCAACCTTTTCAGCTTAGCCATTTTACTAGGCTTTGTTTTTTTTCGCACTTTAGGTGCTTTTGTTCCAGATCTAATCATCGATAAAAACTGGCTTATAACAGCGTCTTTATTTTTATGCTGACTTCTGGAATTCCCGTTTTGCAGGATAAAAACTTTGTCTTTGGTAATTCTGGTTGCAAAATTTGCGAATATTCGCTCTTTTTGAATCTCTGAAAGTGATTGAGATTTCTCTATATCAAAATATAACTCGACTTTAGAAGCTGTTTTATTAACGTGCTGCCCACCAGGACCGCTACTTTTTACAGCTCTAAAGTCGAGTTCTTTTATTAATTCTTCTTCGTTTATCATTCAGCAGTCTGGTGACTTTCTTTTAGAAGGTCTGCTACTGTCTTCACTGGATTAAATGTCGTTACAGGCACTTCTACAAAAACGGTATTCCACTTCGCCATCGCACCATTCCATAAACCTGGACGCTCTAAAGCTTTTAAAGGCTTACCATCCTTAGTTTTGTTAGCAACAAAACTCATGTTAGGATCTACAAATTTCTCAAGATCATAAGTATTACCATCTGGTTTCTTTACGCTGCAAACAATATCCACCGGATTGAAGTGTGTAGAATCGTTTACAATTTTCACTTGCTCTGGATTATCCTCATCAATTTGCGCTCCTTCAATAATCTGAAGCGAAATTTCATCTTCTTCATCTTTTACCAAAAATGGACCTCCACCAGGTTCTCCTTCATTTTTAACCATACCGCCAATACGCAATGGTCGATCTAATTTTTCAATTAATTCTGAAGCAGACTCAGATCCTGTTAGCGACTTTACAAACAATTGGTTCATTAAGAAGTCTGATGCTGCTTTTAGATCCTCGTCTGAAGGATTTCCCTGAAGTTTACTTATCAAACCGAAAGTTTTATCTCTCAATTCCAACAACTTACCGGCAAGCATTTTTTTGTAATCCACAACGTCTCCCAAGTTATCCCAGGTTACGACGTTATCGATATTTTTCACAAAAATCAAATCTGCATCTTGCTGATTTAAATTATCGATGAGTGCTCCATGACCACCTGGTCGGAAAAACATTTTACCTTCCTCTGTTCTAAAAGGTGCATTCTCATCGTCTACTGCAATTGTATCTGTTTTTGGATCTTGGTACGAGTAAGAAATTTCAAATTTTAGATTTGTTTTCTCTTCAACTCTTTGCTTAATCTTATTAAATTCTGCTTCAAATTTCTCTTTATCGCCCTGCCCAACGGTAAAATGTGATTTTACTAAACCTTTACTATCGGCGTACTTTGCTGCTTCATATAAATGCTCTTCAAAAGCAGTAACCACAATGTCGTCGTATTTATGAAATGGCACCAAGCCTTTTGGAAGATCACTTAGTCCAAGACCTTTACTGTATAAAACATTTTCAGCAATAATCTTTTTTTGCGCATCATTACTTAGATCATCAAAATGATCATGATCAGCTTTAGCCTTTTCTATAGCATCTTTATAAAAAGGAAGGTTTTCTATAGAATTGAAGAAAAGCTGCAAACTAGAATCTCCTTTTTTATCCAGATAATCACGTAATTCTTCTTTATCTGGATCGAAATCTGAAACAAAATTGTGTAATGCTTTAAACATTCTTGTCGCTGCACCAGATGCGGGAACAAATTTTAAAAGATCTAATTCGTCCTTTTTATGTTCAAAGTCCTTTATATATTTTGTTCGTTGCTCGTCTGATATTTCAGAAATACCATTTCCTATGGTTGCTGCTTCCTGAATGTCAACTTTTATATTTCCTCGCTCAAAAATAGCGATTTGACGTTCTACTTCTTCCGTGGTTAATCCCTTATCCTGAATTTGCAGGAGATCTGATTCGTTAAATTTCACAGTTTTAGTTAGTTTTTGTTAGTTACTATTTTTCTATAATTTTAGAACAGACATTAAAAAATGCTGTAAATAAAAATTTTAAGTATTGTTCAATATTATTTAAGAAACGTATAAATCTGAAGAACATCGCTTCTCTTTCTTTGGAATTTCCATGACCCATCGAATGCTCAAGACATGTGAATATACGCCAAAAAATAGAAATTATCGGTGCTGTTTAACGGATATTTAGTTATTTATCCTTAAAACAAACATTTCATAAACTTGCAAATCAACAATCTACGAAAAAGCTTAATTTATCTCGCTAATAGAAGCTCCAATTGAAATTAACAAAGTATTTTCAATTAATTAGAAGTTTTGATCATTTCTAATCCAAATCTATTATGTAAAATAATTGGATTTGCTAATCAATATTTCTAAAAGGAAGCAACCTAAATTAGCTCTTAACATGCCCATTATTAAGATTATTTTTCCAGACTCTATAACCTTGTATTGCCATAAAAGTGAAAATAAGGTATTGCAGTGCTAACATTCCCAAACCTCGATGCGCATAAAGCGGAACAGTGATAAGGTCTGCAAAAATCCAAAGTGTCCAGTTCTCCAATTTCTTAATAGCCATATACCACATCGCCGTAAAGAACACTCCTGAGGTAAATATGTCGATATAATTTTCGGTTTCAATTTCTCTTCCAAAGGCTTTATAAACGCCGTAAGTAACCAGCATGGTTAGTAGAAATAAACCAAAACCGATTATTTTTTCTTTCGTATTTGTTCGAGAAATAGGAACTACTGGTACGCCATCTTTTTTTCTAGCCCAATTTATCCAACCATAAATACTCATTACCGAATAATAGAAATTCATCATCATATCTCCGTAATATTCCGCAATAAATAATAAGTAAACCGTAATTACAGTTGCGACAAGACCTGTGGGATAAACAAGGATATTTTCTTTTTTCGAAAAATAAACGCTTAGAATACCAAAAACGAAGACTATTGCTTCCAAAATAATATTGAAAGTTGAAGCTCCTCTATAATAATCTAAAAAGAAATCTGAGATCTGATCCATACAGGTTTAATCTGATAATATAAGTTCTAGAAATTTCAATCCCGAATTCCTAAACTTTGGAAAATGGCATTAAAACATTCCTGTTATTCGTGACAATATATTTTGTTCTTAACGCCAAAAATAAGAATAATAAATTCTACGGAACGCCTGACTTTAGCGAGAAAATTCTTACTTTTTGATTTATACTACCGAACGATTTTGGGTAATTTCTTCCATATTCTCATTTGCCCATTGTACCAAACTATGAAGTTTCGGGAGTAAGCTTAAACCAAGATTCGTTAATTTGTACTCCACTTTTGGCGGAATTTGAGCGTAAACTTTCCTAGAGATCAATCCATCGGCTTCCAGCTTCTTCAGTGTGACAGTGAGCATTTTCTGGGAAATAGTTCCTATTTTTTTCTGAAGTTCATTAAAACGTAGTGTTTCCTGCTCTCCTAATATTAAAATGACCAGCGTAGACCACTTATCCCCAAAACGGTCTAAAATATTCCGAACGGGGCAATTTTCAGCTTCCGTATAATTTATTTCTTTTTCTTCTGCCATAACAAACTGATTATCAACATTAGTTACTCTGTAGTAACTTAATTGCAAACTCGAAACTTCTTGATTATTCGTTTCACTTTAATTACCTTTACTTACCAAAAGTAACTAAATATCTATTAGTAATTAAAAATATTGAAATGAAAAAGACATTAATAACCGGAGCAACCGGAAGTTTAGGGCAGCTCGTCGTTAAAAATCTATTAGCCAATACAGAAGCGAACAACATTGCCGTACTGGTTAGAGATACTGAGAAAGACATTGTAAAAGAATATAAATCTCAAGGTTTAGGGATTAGAGTAGCCGACTATGATAACCCGGCAAATTTAGAAGAAGCTTTAAAAGATTTCGAGCAGGTCTATCTAATTTCAGGTAGCGATTTAGGCGCGCGTTTAAAACAACATGAAAATGTAATCGCTGCAGCCAAAGTTAATGACGTTAAGCATATTTTTTACACCAGCACAGTAAGAAAGACGGAATCTTCTGATGCACCATTAGATCCGGTTGTTAGCAGCCATTTGCAAACCGAAAAACTATTAATAGACTCTGGTTTAAAGTACACCATTTTACGCCATAATTTATATAGCGATGTAGTACCAATGTTTATTGGCGATAAAGAGCAACTTCTAAAAACGAAGTCTATTTATCTTCCTACTGAAAACGGAAAAGTTTCTTATGTACCAAGAGAAGATTTTGCTGAAGCTGAGGCGAAAATGCTAATATCACCGCAGGATCATGGCAATAAAATATATGAATTCAACGGAAATGAAAAAGTTTCTTACGCAGAGATTAGCGAGATTTTAACTGAAATTCTTGGCGAAAAAATCGCTTATGTTTCCCCTTCAGTTGAAGAATTTGAATCCCAAATGAAAGAAGCTGGTTTACCCAACGAAATTGTTGGAATGCTTAGTATGTTTAGCCAGGGAGTTGCGAACGGTGAATTCGATTTTGACAACACTGATCTTGAAAAAATTCTTGGTAGAAAAACAAAAACTATGAAACAGTTTTTAACTGAAGTTTACGCATAATTAGTAGTGAGTATTTAGTAGTGAGACATTAGATTTGATACAATTAGCGCAGGTGTTGATTTTAAATTTAAAATAAGAAGTAATTGTTTTCAATTTTATTCAATATAGCTGAAATATTCTCTACATTCTAATTTCTCACTACTCAGTACTCAATTCTCAATACTAACTACTACTTCTTAATCCTCAAATTCGCCATTTTCGAAGGCTGTTCCAATAACCACCAAATCGGCTCCTGCATTATAGACTTTTTGAAGTTGCTTGTTGCTTCTAATGCCACCTCCAACGATAATTGGAATCTTTAGATCTTTTTTTACCTCCGCAATCACTTTTTCACTTACTGGAAAAACGGCTCCACTACCCGCTTCTAAATAAATTAATTGTTTTCCCATCATTTGTCCGGCAAGTGCGGTATGACTAATAAGCTGAATTTCTTCCTGAGGAATTGGTTTGGTTTTACTCACCCTCGCCACGGCACTTTTACTACCGCCATCCAATAAAAGATAACCCGTTGGCATAATTTCTAAGTCAGAATTCAGCAATTTTGGTACTGCTTTTATATGCTGCTCGATAAGATATTCAGGGTTACGCCCAGAAAGTAAACTCAGCAATAAAATTCCGTCTGCTTTTTCAGTAATCTGATCTTTGTCTCCGGGAAATAGAATTATCGGTAAGCTGGTCTTGGATTTTATAAACGACACACACACTTCAGTTTGTATTGTCGTTGCTGTACTTCCTCCAACGAAAATATGGGTCGTTATTTCAGGTATATTCTGAAGAAATTCCGTGTATTTTTCCGCAGAAAACTTTTCAGGATCAATTAAAACCGCTAGTAATTTTTTGTTGAATTTGGATGCTTGTTTTATTGCATCTAAAATTTGAGGCATTAATCTTAGTTTAGTAAGAAAGTATAAACACAGGTGAATCCTTCAAACTCCAGAAACTCCAGTTCGTACTCCGTTTTTTCGGCTTCAAAAGTAACAGTTCCGGTGGTATTTGCTTCTTCAAAATCAAAATCTTTAATATAAATATGCTGCAAAAAGCCTAATCCCGGCTGCGCATGTACTTTATAAATAGATTCTTTAGCACCCCAAACAATGGTAAGTTTACGCATTATAGCTTCTTCGTTTGGGAGCGTATGATATTCTTTAAGTGGCGTAAATTTATTAGCAATCTTTAGAATTTTATCGCGTTGCTTTTCGATATCGATCCCCACCGGCTGGTCGCTCACAATTATACCGGTAAAATTGAAAGAATGGGTTATAGAAATATACTTATTGTCACTTAAATGAGGTTTCCCCAAATCGTCGTACCAAAGATCTTGATCTACATAACCCGCCTCTGCCATTAAGTGCCGAATACTCATAAAACCGCGACGATGAATTTCAGATTTCATACCTGAAACTCTTTTTTCGCAATGCTCGGTTAATTTAATCCCTTCGCTAAGCCACTCAAAAGACTCTTCCACCTTCCAAATGAAGACTTTAGTTCCTTCTCGTGGTGTTATTGTTTTGAAAAGAGGCATGCCGGTTTATTAAATATTAGTTACTTTTGCGCTGTAATATTAGAGAATAATCAAATATAATAATATGTCTACGAATACAGTGCCTTACACGGCGTATAAAGTTAAAGATATTTCCCTTGCTGCATGGGGGCGTAAAGAGATTGAACTGGCAGAAGCTGAAATGCCTGGATTGATGTCGCTTCGTGAAGAATATAAAGATGAGCAACCGCTTAAAGGTGCGCGTATCGCAGGTTGTTTGCATATGACGATACAAACTGCTGTACTTATTGAAACACTTATTGCTCTTGGTGCTGAAGTAACCTGGAGTTCTTGTAATATTTTCTCTACTCAAGATCAGGCGGCAGCTGCAATTGCTGATGCTGGTATTCCTGTTTACGCTTGGAAAGGTATGACGGAAGAGGAATTTGACTGGTGTATTGAGCAAACTCTTTTCTTTGGTGAAGATCGTAAGCCATTAAACATGATTCTTGATGATGGTGGGGATTTAACCAATATGGTTTTAGATAAGTATCCTGAACTTGCTAAAGATGTAAAAGGACTTTCTGAAGAAACTACAACGGGAGTTCACCGTCTTTACGAGCGTATGAAAAACGGAACACTTCCTATGCCGGCGATTAATGTAAACGACTCGGTTACTAAATCGAAATTCGATAATAAATTTGGATGTCGCGAAAGTGCTGTAGACGCTATTCGTCGTGCTACCGATGTAATGCTAGCCGGTAAACGTGTTGTCGTTTGCGGTTATGGTGATGTTGGAAAAGGAACCGCGGCTTCTTTTAAAGGAACTGGTGCAATTATTACAGTTACTGAAGTTGATCCAATTTGTGCTTTACAAGCAGCAATGGACGGTTTTGAAGTAAAACGTTTAGAAACCGTAGTTGAAAAAGCAGATATCGTTATTACAACTACCGGAAATAAAGATATCGTTCGTGGTGAGCACTTCCAGGCCATGAAAGATAAAACCATCGTATGTAATATTGGGCATTTTGACAATGAAATCGATGTGGCATGGTTAAATAATAACTACGGAGAAACTAAGGATGAAATTAAACCACAGGTAGATAAATATACTGTAGATGGTAAAGATATTATTCTACTTGCTGAAGGTCGTTTAGTAAACCTTGGTTGTGCAACAGGTCACCCAAGTTTTGTAATGAGTAACTCATTTACAAACCAGACTTTAGCACAAATCGAACTTTGGAATAATACTGATCAGTACGAAAATAAAGTTTATATGCTACCTAAGCATTTAGATGAAAAAGTAGCTGCTCTTCACTTAGAGAAAATTGGTGTTGAATTAACCGAACTAAGCGAAGACCAAGCTCAATATATTGGTGTTGAAGTTGAAGGACCATTCAAACCTGAATACTACAGGTACTAGACTAGAGATTAGAGACTAGAGCAGATTAAAAAATCCCGTTCAGCAATGAGCGGGATTTTTTAATTCTAAAATTATTTTATTCTCTTAAAATACAATAAAGGTCCATCACATTCAGGAGAACCACCCTGCAGCTCTACAGTTTCCGTATTAAAATACAATTGTTCTTTATCACTTTCAGCTAAACATGAGTCTACCGCTCCACCTTTTTTAGTATAAGTTAAGTAAAACCACCATCGTCCCTGATCATCCTCCACTAGCTCGTAGACCCCTTCACCAATGTAAGTTTCTTGATCTAGTATCACCTTCTTGACGAATATTTGATCTTTATTAAACTTATAAACTTGGGTAGTTGATAACTCTTCTCCTTCCGAAACTTCTCTATCAAATCCGCTTATAGACCTTACCAGCTTCCATTCTTGCGGGAACTCGTTAATTTCAAAGTCTTTCGTATAAAATTCTTCTTCATCATCACTACTACATGAGAAGGTGAAAAGAATGAGCACAATCAAAGACAACCTAAAATTCTTCATTTTGAACTAGTTTCTAATTAGATGCTTAAAATTTCAGAAAGTTGCGTAAGCATTACGAAATTCAAAATAGATCAAATCATACAGATATTAACCAACAATAACACAACGTATCAATTAAAATCTTCAAATAAAGTTAAAATAATTTGCTCCGATAATTATTCTAAACAACCAGTCACGTTAAAAAGGTTTAATAAATCATAATCTCAGGTTAATCCTTAACATTCAGAACAGCACTCTAAACTTAGTTTTTAGTTTAGCGGCAACAAAAAAACTATTTATGAAGAATTTTAAACACCTTATTTTAGCAGGCTTAACCACAATTACTTTAGCCTCTTGTAGTGATGACGACGATGCAGTTGGAATCGATGATGATGGTAACCTGGATGAAGCGGGATTAACATCGGATATGTTATTTGCCACAACACACTCAGGCGCCATTGCTGCTTACAATTTAGAAAATAATGAGTCTTACATGCTAAGTAGTTCTTCTAGCGATGCTGAAGGAATTATTTATCACGAAGATGATGATGCATTACTTGTTGCATCAAGAACACCAGGACAAGTTCAATATTACAGCGGTGTAAGCATGTGGGACGATATGTCTGATGATGCGGCTGCAGAAATTATGAGTTCTAGTGATTTAGAAAGTGCTCGTGATATTGCTATTTCTGGCGATATGATCGTTATTGCTGATAATACTGATATCAATTCTGACGATGATGATGATGACGATGATAATGATGATGACACAACTTATAATCGTTTCTTCATTTACGAAAAAACTGATAATGGAATGACGTTAAGAAATACCGTTATGGTAGACTTTAATGTATGGGGAATTGTATTTGATGACAACACTCTTTACGCTGTTGTAGACCAATCAAGTATGCTGGCAAGTTTTGATAATTTCCTTTCTAATGAAGATGATGGAATGGTAGAAGCAACCAAAATGATCACCTTAGAAGGAATTGGAAGAACTCACGGATTGGATTATGATGATGGAACAATGATCATGTCTGATATTGGTGATGCTAATTCTGATGATGATGGTGCTTTACATATTATCACAGATTTTGATAACAAGTTTGCTAACACTGAAAACGGAGGAACCCTAGCAGTTGGAGAGCAAGTAAGAATTGCTGGAGCAAGTACAATGCTTGGTAATCCTGTAAACGTTTCTTACGATGAAGATTCTGGAATGATTTACGTGGCTGAATTAGCTAACGGAGAAGGAAGAGTACTTGCATTTTCTGATGAAGATTCTGGTGATGCTGAACCAGCTATCAATAATGATCTTGATGGTGTATCTTCTGTATACTTTCAGGAAGAAGACTAATTTAGTATAACACCTATAAAAAAAGCCTCGCAAACGCGAGGCTTTTTTTATATTCCTACGGAATCATAAACCTGTACCCTTTTCCACAATTGTTCTGATTCTTCAATAAACTTTAAATGTGCTTTTTCTTTTTGATATTTATCCTGAATCTCTTTTGAAGGAAATGTCAATATTAAAGAATACGTAAACGATCCATCAACAACTTCTCTTGGCGTTCCCGCCGGTTCCCCAATAAATTTCGTTTTAGCATACTGGCTATTTTCCATAAATTTATTTAGAGATTTTAGAAAATCGGCTCGATCTTGTTTACTTTCAGGATTTTTTAACCAGAAATAAACTACGTGGGTAAAGTTTTTATCAAATTCTGGTTCTTTCTCCTGTGCTTTCAGTAATGTGAAATTAAAAGCAAAAAGAAGCACCATCGTCATTTTAAAAATAGACTTCATAATTATACAATTTCGGTTTACACTAAAATACAACATTAAAGATTATAAATTTAAAGCTGATTTTTAAAACTAAAAATGCCGGTAAACAATAAGCTTACCGACATTTTCTTTCATAATCTAACAAAATTATTTTTCAGTTTTCACCGGCTCTTTTAATCGGCTTAAATCGTGATAAAAAAAGTTCTTTTCATCATTATCATTCATCGAAACAAACAATCCATTAGGAAATTTATCACCTAAAGCAACGGTAGTTACTTCGCAACCATCAGTTTCAGTTGTTCCTAAATTCAGTGCATATTCAAAAGAATTATCTTCTCTACTGAAGAAATTAAAAGTCCCCTGCTGTTGATCGGAAACTATAATTTGCCCTTTTCCGTCAGGATACACAGAGATCGCAATACCTTCGATATCGTCTTTAAAATATTCTCCTCCAAAAAGGGCTAATTCTTCATTCCCCATATCTGGCTCTGCATAATATTTTCTAATTCCGTGACCTTCGTCTGCACAGTAAATAAAACCTAATTCATCATCTACTGCGATAGCTTCGATTTCTTTTTTTCCGCTAAATAATCCAAATTCACGTACAACTTTTGGCGCAAATCCATTTTCTGACGGCACTAATTCTATTTGATGTAAATAACCTTCCTTAGGTCCATTTTTACGACCAACGATGGCGTAGGTCTTTTCAGATTTTGGTGATCTATAAATTGAAATCCCCATAGGCAAACTCATTTCATTTTCTCGTGTATCTTGAAATACTTTAAAACCGCCATTGTCTAAAGGTTTTAATTCTGGAACCGAAAAGATTCTAATTTGCTCTAGCTCTCTTTCAGTAAAAATCATAATATCGGTAACCGATCCGTCGGCTAACTTCACATCGTATTCTACATCAACATTGTTTGGTCTTTTTAGATTCCGAAGTGTTTTAGATTCGATAATTTTACCATCCAAATCAAAAGCATAGATTGCTCCGTCAGTATTTTTATCGGTTCCAAAAACAATGCTTTCCTCCGGATTTTCTCTATTTATCCAAATTGCGGGATCATCGGTATCATGCCGCGTTGGCTCGGTAACAACATCTGGTGCGATTTCAGGTAATTTTGGCCCACAAGAAGCTAATATTAGACAAATTAGAAGGATATTTATTTTTTTCATTGTTAGTTTTTTAAGTTCAAAGTATTCAGGCGTATCCTGATACTTTAAATTATATATTATAAGGTGTTTTTAAGTATTGATTCTAGTAATGTGTATTTAGTATAAATCGTATTTAAGACCAACCGTTAAACGCTGACTATAATATTCCATCTGCATGGTGCGATCTGACACGCCTTGATAATATCGTAGCGGCTGATTGGTAATATTATTTAAACTAGAAAAGATTCTTAAATTCTTGTTTATGGAGTACGAGATATTGAAATCTAGAAATAACTGCTCGTCATAATAGCGATCTTCAAAAGCGTTTCCTCCTAGTTCGTCTAAATAAGCATCTGAGAAATTTGCAGAAAATCTTGCGCTAAATCGCTTATCTGAATAAGAAAGTGACCCATTAAACATATTTGGCGAAGAACCAGGCAAAGACAAATCGTCCTCTCTTAAATCTCCATCTTCATTTCTAATTCCGTTTGCTTCAGAATGTAGATATGTATAATTCAGGAAAATTCCGAAGTTCTTAGCGAAGCCCGGCAGAAAATTTAATTGTCTTTGGAAGGAGATTTCTGCTCCGTAAATATTTGCATCATCACCGTTTAAAGGTTGAAAAACATCATATCCTGTAGCTTGATCTTCGCTTATATAAGTATAAACAAAGTCTTCGATATCTTTATAAAAAACTCCTCCTGAAACGATACCAACAGATTTGAAATAATACTCTGCCATAAAATCAAAATTCATAGAAGTTGAAGGATTCAAATTGGTGTTTCCTATTGAAATTTCTTCATCTTCATTATTGACGGCACGATAAGGTACAAGATCAATATAATTTGGTCTAGCCAAAGTATTTGTCCATGCAAAGCGCAAAATTGTATTATTAGTAAGATCATATTTTAAATGAACACCGGGTAAAATATTCGTGTAGTCACTTTTCTCTTCTACAGAAGTTGCTCCTTCGAAATCACCATCTTCATTAAAAATTAATTCGTTACCCGTACTTGTAATATTAGTAGCTTCTAAACGCACACCGGCAAGAATCGAAAAACGATCTGATAGATTTTGATTTGCCATAATATAACCGGCATAAACATTTTCTTCAGCTTTAAAATTTTCCTGAAGATATTCTTCTGGCAGATCTTCACTACTAAATTGATCGGAATTAAGATCTAGATCTCCCAAAAATTCTGGAGAAGTAAAAAATCCTGGACGGTATTGGTCTCCCGCAAGAAAATCATCTCCATCATGTCTAATGATATCGGTTTCTGCCATACTTTCAAAACCACTTTCAGGATCATATTCGAAGAAATTATTGTCTCTATTTTTATTTTTGAAACGACCTCTTACCCCAAATTTCACAATGCCTTTTCCAGTATTGAAAAAATCTGCAGGCAATTCAAAATTCGCAAATACATTGATGTCTTCTTCTTCAGTAAATTGATATTCCTCGGTAATTTCTTTCAACTCAAAATCTGAAGGTGATGGATTTCCTACCGGAGTTTGTAAAGGTTCTTCAGGATTGGTTCCGTTATTCACCATATATTCTGTCTCCCAGCTTATATACCGCTCATTTGGACGCTCTTCTGAAGCTTTTGCGTATGCTCCCATCCAATCAAACTTCAAATTTCCGAATAAATGATTTCCGCCTAACGTATAATTTTGCATACGTTGATCTTCTAATCTTCGGTTTTGAATTCTACCTCCCGGCACTCCTCCTTTTGTTTCTCTTTCTGCCTCTGCAGGAAAACGAACAAGATTACGGTTGTTTACCGTATAATCACCTGCGCCAATGTCATCTCCATCCAAAATTTCTGAAGCATATGCATAACGATTTTCACGATCGTCACGCCAGTTATACATCGATTTTAGATAAATACTATTGTTATCGTTAAAGTCGTAATTAAGATTTGCAGAAAAACTTCTTCGTACTCGTTGTACAAGATATTTTCTTATTTCAAAAGCACTGGCATAAGGATTAACATCAACAGATTCTAGAATTTCATCTCCGTTTTCGTCTAAAGTGCCTGTATTATATTCGAATTCATCAGACCATTCAGCTTCGACATTATCAGATCCAAAATCGTTGTCGTTTATGGATGCTGAAATCATATACCCAAACTTCCCATCTTTTGTGCGATCGCCCACAAGAAAAGATCCGCTTAGGATACGCTTATCAGTAATAAAATTAAGACCAGAACCAAGTGTTGCTGAAAGCCTGAAATCATCTGGCGCTGCTCTGGTAATTAAATTTACCGAACCTCCCAAGGCATCGGCATCCATATCTGGAGTTACGGCTTTACTCACCTCGATTGTCTGAATCATATCTGAAGGGATAAGATCCATCTGTACGTTACGATTATCACCTTCGGCTGAGGGTATACGGCTACCATTAAGAGTTACCGAGTTGAGTTGTGGCGCTAAACCTCTTACGATGATATTCCTCGCTTCTCCCTGATCTACCTGCATGGTAATCCCAGGAATACGCTTTACAGCATCGCCAATATTTGCATCTGGAAATTTACCAATTTGATCTGTAGAAACGATATTGGTAATATTTTGCTTATTTTTTTGAGCGTTTAATGCTCTGGCCTGCGCGCTTAAACCGCCTCCCAAAATCTGAACAGCATCTAATGTTGTTGTGGCTGAATTTAAAACAAGATTTAAGCTTAAGGTCTTATTTGCGGTTATATTTACTTCTTCGTTTAGGTCTTCATACCCTAGATATTTTACAGTAACTGTATACGAGCCTTCAGGAATTTCGACTAACGTAAAATTACCATCAAAATCTGTTGTGGTTCCTTTGTTTAGATCCTGGATCATTACTGCTGCGCCCGGAACATAAATTCCGGTTTCATCTGTAATGTTCCCCTTAATTGCACCATTTTGAGCTTGCAAAAAGCTAAAATTGACAGCTACAAAAAGCGTTACAAGTAAAAATTTAATGTAGTTTTTTTGATTCATCATTTTAAGTTTAAGAATACTCCAAAGCTATATTTTACAAGCCTTTAGATTAAATATTCTATAGCAACAAAGAGTTAACAAATCTTTTTTTAACAGCTACATCAAGGCAACAATTAAGATTTCTTTACATTACATTAACCTTCTCTAAAAAGAGGCCAATTTTCTTTAAAATTGAAGCATAAAATTCACCAATTCCTGTTTTTGTTCTATAGGTAATTTTCTACGTAAACGATAACGAGCCACCCGAACACTATCTGGAGTCACTCTTAAAATTGAAGCAATTTCTTTAGAAGAAAGATTTAACCGAAGCAACATCGCCAACCTCAACTCGGTTGAAGACAATTTTGAGGTTGTAGTTTTTGAAAGTTGCTTGATAAACTGCGGATGAATTTCCTTAAAAAAGTTCATAAACTCATCCCATTCTTTATCTTCAGAAAGACTTTTTTTCAACTCTCTAGCAATTGTTTTTATTTTGGGAATAGGATCGATGGTAGATCGCGATGCAAGATTTTGCAGAGTGGAAGAAGTTTCAGCAATCATCTTGTTTTTTTGCGCCATATTCAGACTATACTTTGAAAGTGAAGCCGTTTTTAGCTGAATCTCATCCTGAAGCTTTTTTTCTTCTACAGCTTTTTGATCCAGTTCAACTTTTAATAGTTTTTGTTCGTAAGCCTGAATTTTGGCCGATTCCTGCCGTTTTCGGTTATAAAAGAAGAACGCCACACCACTAAGCGAAATTAAAATAACAAGACCGAAAATCAACAAATTTTGATTAGCTTCATTAACTTGATTTTGCTTTTTTAGCAAAGCAATTTCAGATTCTTTTTCTTTGGTATCAAATATCGTTTGGAGGGTATTTAATTGCCTGAAATTTTGAGAATAAAATCCATCTTCCTGCAAATCCTCGTAAACAAGGCGATGATCGTAAGCCATTTCGTATTTACCCATTAGCGCAAAGGTTCGCGCTAAATCTTTGTGAGCACTCTCAATTTGGTGATGATCATCAAATTGCTCTGCCAGTTTTAAAGCGCTCTTGGTATATACTAGCGCATTTTCGTAATCCCCGGTTTTTCGATGAACATCACCAAGATTATTTATTACATTGATGCGAGCGCCATGCTTCAACTTTTTAAAAATATCATTTGATATGCTGAAGAACTTTAAGGCCTTATCAAATTCCTGAAGGTCTTCATAAACACTTCCTATATTTTCGTTTACAGTCGCTATCCCTACTTGATCTTTTGATTTGGTATAAATAGCCAGACTTTTGGTTTGATGCTTTAGAGCTTCTGAATAATTCTCCTGTTTTTCATAAGCGGTGCCTAAAAGGCTTTCGGCATAAGCAAGATGGTTTTCTAAAAGTTCCTGTTCAGCTAACGCTATACTTACATTCAGGTATTCTCGGGATTTTTCGTAGTTTTTTAAGTTTATATAAGATTGTGCAATTTTATTGCGAATTGAAACTTGCAACTCTGGGAATTCTTCTTGCAATATTGATAAGGCTTCATTGTATTGCTCAATCGCCTGGGTACTAATTTCAATAGACTGGTAGTAGTCGCCCAGCTGAATATAACTTTTGGCAATCTTAGATTCATCTCCTATTTCAAAAGCCGAATCAAGCTCGCCTTTCAATCCAAAAAATATGGAATCAGCGGATTGTTTCGTGGAGTAATTCTGACTAAAAAGAAGATTTGAGATCGTAAAAAAGTATATAAATATGTGCGATTTCATAAAACGATATTATAAAACCTGAAATATACCCTTTGAGTTTAATGTGATGGTTAGGTCTTTATTATATAACTGTAAACAAAATCGTTTCGAAAAAAAAAGTATATTAGAGTACTAAACCATTTCTAACAATCATGATAAATAAATTACAACTAAAAAGACTGATTTTGACATGCACGCTATTAGCGCTATCTGCATATTTTATATATCAATTTGGATATAGAATTGGAGAATTTACGTATTACATATCACATTAATAGCATTCGATTTCTTTAAAACTGAAAATGATCTACACTGTGAATTTTATATTATTCCCCGATTTATTGAAATATAAAAAAAGCCTTTCAGAAAACTGAAAGGCTTTTTTTATATTATAAACTAATTATTTCTTAGGCCTCGAAAGGAACTATAGAAACGAAAGATTTGTCATCTTTCTTTTTAGTAAATTTTACAATACCGTCGATTTTTGCGTGCAAAGTGTGATCTTTACCAGCATAAACATTATCACCAGGATTGTGTGCAGTACCTCTTTGTCTTACAATGATGTTACCTGCAGCAGCAGCCTGACCTCCGAAAATTTTCACTCCAAGACGTTTCGATTCTGACTCTCTACCATTCTTGGAACTACCAACTCCTTTTTTATGTGCCATGTTATAAGGTTTTTAGTAATTTAATAATTTAGCTTAAAGCTTCGATTAACTCAGCTTTTTTCATTGAAGAATATCCTTCAATTCCTTTGTCTTTAGCCATCTCTTTAAGTTCAGCAACTGTGTGCTTACTTAAATCGTTGTCAGCTTTAGTTTCTTGTTTTTTCTCAGCTTTGCTTTCAGAAGCTTTTTTACCACCTTCTCCAGTGATACTATCGATTACGATCTCAGTTAAAGACTGGCGGTGACCATTCTTAACTTTGTAACCTTTACGTCTTTTCTTTTTGAAAACAATTACTTTGTCTCCTTTAAGGTGACGATTAATTTTTGCTCCTACTAGAGCACCTTCTATAGCCGGGGCGCCAACAGTAATGCTGTCACCATCTCCTGTAAGAAGAACTTTATCGAAAGAAACGCTGTCTCCTTCTTCTCCTGGTAAACGGTGTACAAACACTTTCTGGTCTTTTGCAACTTTAAATTGCTGCCCTGCTATCTCTACAATTGCGTACATAGTGTTCTGTTAATTAATTACTTTCTAATTAAATATACTTAGCTTCTCTTCAAAGCGGGTGCAAATATAATTCTAAATAATTAATTAGCAAAGACTTCATGGAAATTTGAATAAAATTTATCTGTGCTTAAAATATCGTTCTTATCTTAAAGTGTGTGCTTTTCTGCTTCCTGAGTGTTCCAGCTATTTTTAAATAATTGCATAAACGCAAGCGTGAGTGCAAAAGTACTAGCTGCTCCCATAGCGTATACTGTAAAAAGAGTAACTCCTAGGCCTGTTTTATAATCACTACGCCAAACCGTAAGATATTGATCAAGAAAATCTGGATTTAGCTCACTAGCGTAAATAGCAAAGAATACTGTAAAAATTGTGGTAGCAATAAAACCAGTAACTAATCCTGTAGTAAATCCCTGAGCATATTTAAATCTACCAGATTTACTGCTTTGCTTCGCTTTTATAGCCAGCCATATTCCTAATCCCATTATTGCACCATTTAGAAAACTAAATAATGGGTTTGTATGGAGCCCTACCAGAGATAGCGCTAAAAAGTAAACGATAAGTCCTACCGCTATCATAATTCCGAATTTTGCAGGTATTCCAATATTTTTCATAATTGTTGGTTTTAGAATTAAAGTTCCTAAAAAACTTTGAAAACTATCTTTAACAGCTTGTTAATTAAGATAACTATACGTTTTGTGTTAAAGTAATACCAATTTTTATCACATTTAAAGTGTAACAATTTTGTAACTTTCAACACTAATTAAAAGCATAACTATAAACCATACACTATGATTAACAAACTTAAGCTGGCCGCAGGTGCATTATTAGTAGGCGCTGTTGGCTTAGCCCAGGAAGTTGAGTATTCAGAATACGATCTCGACAACGGGCTACATGTCATTTTACACCAGGACAATTCGGCTCCTGTAGTAACCACATCGGTAATGTATCACGTAGGAGGTAAAGACCGCGAAGATGGCCGAACTGGTTTTGCCCATTTTTTCGAACATTTATTATTTGAAGGAACCGAGAATATTGAAAAAGGAAAATGGTTTGAAATCGTTAGTTCTCATGGCGGAAATAATAACGCTAACACTTCAAACGACCGAACGTATTATTATGAGACCTTCCCTTCTAATAATCTAGAATTAGGACTATGGATGGAATCTGAGCGAATGATGCATCCAATTATTAAGCAAGAAGGTGTAGATACTCAAAATGAAGTGGTAAAAGAAGAGCGTAGAATGCGCATGGATAATTCTCCTTACGGAAATATTCTAACTTCAGTACAGGAAAATATGTTCGAAAAACATCCATATAAAGATCCTAATATTGGCTATATGGAAGATTTGGATGCTGCCACATTACAGGAATTCAAAGATTATTTCGATAAATATTATGTTCCCAACAATGCTGTTCTTGTTGTTGCCGGGGATATTGATATTGAAGAAACTAAGGGAATGATCAAAGATTACTTCGGCCCAATCGAGGCTGGCGAAGAAGTAACCAGAGATTACCCAAAAGAAGATCCTATTACTGAAGAAATTCATGGCGAATTTTATGATGCTAACATTCAGATCCCAATGGCAATTACTGGCTATAGAACGCCTGAATTTGGCAACAAAGACTCTTATGTTTTAAACATGATCTCTACCTATTTAAGTGACGGAAAAAGTTCGAAGCTTTACAAAAAGTTAGTAGACGAGCAGAACATTGCTTTACAGGTTGGAGCTTTTAACCTTGAGCAGGAAGACTACGGAATCTATCTTGTATACTCTTTACCACAAGGCGAAACAAGTATTGACAAACTAAATGAAGAAATCGAAGAGGAAATCACAAAGCTTAGAAATGATCTAATTTCTGAGAGTGACTTCGAAAAACTTCAGAATAAAGCTGAAAATGATTTTGTTAACTCGAACTCTAGTATTGCCGGCGTAGCCAATTCTTTAGCTCGTAATTATCTTCTTTACAAAGACACTAGTCTAATAAACGAAGAGATAGATATTTATCGTAACATCACCAGAGAGGACATTAAAGAAGTTGCTAATAAATATCTTAAGCCAAATCAACGAGTAATTATCGATTATCTGCCAGAAGCAAAAGAAGCAGAATAACAATAAACTACAAAAAGATGAAAAAAAATATAGTAGCAATAACAGTATTCCTTTTAGGAGCTGTAGGCCTCAATGCTCAGGTAGATCGCAGTACCATGCCAGAACCCGGGCCGGCACCAAAAGTTAAAGTAGAAGAACCAGAAACATTTAAGCTAAACAACGGCTTAACTGTAATGCTGGTAGAAAACCATAAATTACCAAGGGTAGCCATGTCGCTTAGATTCGATAACCCTCCGCATTCCGAAGGTCAAAAAGCAGGAGTAAGCGGCTTAATGGGAGATTTATTAGGACAGGGAACTACCAATATGCCTAAGGATGAGTTTAATGAAAGAGTAGACTACCTAGGTGCCAGATTGAATATTTTCTCTGAAGGAGCTTCTGCGAATACACTTTCAAAATACTTCCCAGAAATTCTTGGCTTGATGGCAGATGGAGTAATTAACCCAAAATTTACAGAGGAAGAATTCGATAAATCTATCGCTCGTAATAAAGATTACTTAAAGAGTAACGAGAAGGATGTTTCTTATAATGCAGGTAGAGTAAGATCTGCTTTAGCTTACGGTAAAGATCATCCTTACGGTGAATTTGAAACTCAGGAAACGATAGACAATATTAGTCTTACTGATGTTGAAAATTATTATAAAACCTGGTTCTCTCCGGCAAATGCTTACTTAGTTATAGTAGGTGATGTAGAAAAGAAAGAGGTAAAGAAACTTGTGAAGAAGCAATTTTCCAACTGGAAAAAGACTTCAGTACCTGAAATAAATATTCCTGAAGTTAAAAATGTAGATAAAACTGAAATTAACTTTGTAGACATGCCAAATGCGGTACAAAGCGAAATTGCTTTAGTAAATACCATTAACCTTCAGAAAAAACAGGAAGATTATTTTCCAGTAATGGTAGCCAACAAAATCTTAGGTGGCGGAGGCGAAGCTCGTCTATTCTTAAACCTTAGAGAGGATAAAGGATTTACTTATGGCGCCTATTCTAGAACTGGTAATGATAAACACGTAGCAACTTTCGTAGCAAGTGCAAGTGTTCGTAACGAAGTAACCGATAGTTCGGTTGTAGCGTTTTTAGATGAAATCTATAGAATAAGAAATGAAAAGGTTTCTGAATCTGAATTGGCTAATGCTAAAGCGAAACTTACAGGTGATTTTGTGCTAAGTTTAGAGCAGCCTTCTACTATCGCAAGTTTTGCTATGGAAGTAGAAACTGAAGATTTAGATGAAGATTTCTATAAAGAGTATTTAGAAAACATCGACGATGTTACTTTAGAGGACGTTCAAAGAGTTGCTAAAAAATACTTCCTTGCCGATCAATCCAGAATTGTAATTGCAGGAAAAGGAAGCGAAGTAGCCCAAAATCTTGAGAAAATGCAGTATAAGGGAAAAACTTTCCCTGTTAAATATTACAGCAAATATGGTGAAGAAGTTGAAAAGCCAGACTACAATAAAGCTTTAGATCCTTCGGTTACTGTAGAGAAAGTATATGCAGATTATATTGAAGCTATTGGTGGCGAAGAAGCTGCAAAAGCTATAAATACAATCGCTTTTACCGCCACTACGTCTATACAAGGGCAAGAATTAAGTTTAGAGCAACGTAAAAGCAGTGAAGGTAAATTCTCTCAAACTGTTAGCGTTTCTGGTAATGTGATGCAAAAACAGGTTTACAATGGTGAAACTGGATACATGATGGTACAGGGACAGAAAATGGATATGAGCGAGGACCAAATTGGTGCTGTAGCGGTTGAAGCTAACACGTTCCCAGAACTTAACATAAGTGAAAATGCTGAAGTTACCGGTATCGAAGATGTTGAAGGTAGCGAGGCGTATGCAGTGAAGGTAAACGAAAGTACTACCAACTATTACGATGTGGAAAGCGGACTTAAAGTAAAAACACTTACCACCGTTTCACAAATGGGACAAACAATGAGCATCCCAACAATTTATAGTGACTATCAAGAAGTAGAAGGTATAAAAATGCCTTTCACTATTTCTCAAAGCATGGGACCACAGTCTTTCGATCTTAAAGTTCAAGAGTACAAAATTAATGAGGGAGTACAAGATTCAGATTTTGAATAATTTCCTTTTAAGTTAATGTTAGATAAAAGCCGGCTTTTTAGTCGGCTTTTTTATTAGACGAGTTTCTTTTTTCTTTTTATTGAAATTGCCTTTGCACGATTCACGATCAAAACACCAATAATCACCAGCAAGGCGAAAAACAACTGGCCCAAACTAAAAACCTCACCATCTAAAACACCCCAACTCAAAGCAACAATTGGCATCGTATAAGTTACTGAACTGGTAAACACAGGATTTGTGAGTTGCACCAAGCGATTAAATAGAATCATCGCAACACCGGTTCCTAAAATGCCCAAAATGGCAATAAAACTAACCGATTTCTGCAAATCAATATTCGATAAATTTTCACTAAAAAATCCTGACCAGATCAAAACAAGAAATGCCGGAATTAATAAGACCGCAAAACATCCTGAAGTTACCGCCACCGCAGAAACATCATTTAAATACTTCTTCAAAATATTCACATTTACCGCATAACAAACTGCTGCTAAAACCCCCAATATCGAGTATAGATAATTCTCGCTTCCGTTAAAACTGGCATTACTAAAAATCAACCCGGCAGTCCCTATTAATCCTACAAAAACTCCGATAGCTTTATTGCTATTCATTTTATCCTGAAAAAATAATACTCCTAAAACAAGCGTCATAAGCGGAGTTACCGCATTTAAAATTGAAGCTATACCGCTACTAATTTTAGTTTCAGCAAAAGCAAAGAGAAAGATTGGGAAAAATGATCCTACAAAGCCCGAAACAAAAATCCATTTCCATTGCGCCGCTTTGAGTTTAAGAAGCTTTCTAAATCCAACGATAATTAAAAACAAGGCTGCAAAAATTACTCTAAAAGCACCAACCTGAAGTGGAGATAAACCTACCAGTCCTTTTTTAATAAGAATAAAAGAACTGCCCCAAATTAAGGAGAGAACAAAAAGATAAATCCATTTGATTTTTCCGGCCGCCATAGCATTGAAATTTTCCGCAAAAATCAAGATTCTTAACTAAAATCAAACCTTAAAAGCTAAAAAATTATCGCCACTGAAGTGATTCCATTAAATAACGCATATCCTGCATAATATAGCTAGCAGCAGGATAAATAGAATCATAATTAGGCTGTGTATTGAAGTAAACCGAACCCGTTAGAAAATGGCTCGTACTATCGGTTATATAAAATTGCGCTTGCGAGGCCGCATCACCCTGTAGTTCATAAAACATACCGTAAGATTTATGAAGATCGTTCGTATAAATGTCGCCTTCGATAGCCTCAGCTTTTATAGTATGTTCTAAAGGCAATTTTTGGGCATCCCTTAATAAAGAATCTAGATTATTATTTACCGATTGATAAGTGATAAATATAGAGCCATTTAAAGAAGGATAATCCAGATTGATCCAACATGGGCGCCTGTTTTTGGAAGGTGCTACTTCAGCTATTTGATTAATTTCGAAGATATAAGGACAATTAAGGTTAATTGGTCGATATTCTGGATTAGGGTAATCTAAAGCTAACATTGCTTTTGGTTTCGGCTGAACTTCATTTCCGCAGGAAACCATAAAACAGAATACTATAAATGTGACCAAATAACTTAAATACCTCATACAGGCAAAATCGTCAGTTTAATTTGTTTGATACGTCTATCGTCGACGGCTTCAACTTTAAAATTATAATTACCAAAGTTGATAATTTCGTTTTTATGAGGAAAATCTCCAGAAATTTCAAGTAAAAATCCTGCGAGTGTTTCAGATTCCCCTTTATTGTCTTCAAATAAAGAAGGTTCCTCCAGCTTAATTACTTTATAGAAATCTTTTAACGGCGTACGTCCTTCAAAAACATAATTAAATTCGTCTAATTTCGAATAAATTAGGTCTTCATCATCAAATTCATCACTAATATCTCCAACAATCTCTTCAATTATATCTTCAAGACTAATTAATCCACTTGTACCACCATATTCATCCACTACAATTGCAAGGTGATTTTTCTTTTCCTTAAATTCATTTAAAAGATCGTCTAATTTTTTATTCTCCGGAATAAAATAAGGCTCTCTTAAAAGAGACGTCCATTCGAAATCTTTCGTGTTTAGATAGGGTAATAAGTCTTTACTATATAAAATACCGGTCACATTATCGATATTCTCTTTATAAACCGGAATTCTGGAATATCCATTTTCGATAAGTGCAGGGATAATTTCAGCATATGTATCTTCATCGCTCAACGCAAAAATGTCCATTCTTGGGCGCATCACTTGTTTGGTATCGGTATTCCCAAAAGACACAATTCCTTTTAAAATTTTCTGCTCTTCTTTAGTAGTATCTTCCTCGCTGGTTAATTCTAAAGCCTGCGAAAGATGATCGATACTAATAAAAGGGCGTTGTTTCCCTAATTTCTCATGCAAAAACAAAGTCACAGCCCGCATTGGAGTACTTAAAGGAGAAAACAATGAATCCAAAATATTAACCGGCTGCGCCATAAAGTTTGAAAACTGCACATTATTACGACTCGCATAAACCTTTGGCAAAATTTCACCGAAAAGCAAGATCAAGAAAGTAACAATACCAATTTCAAAAATCAGTTTAAAATTTAAGCCGAAAACAACAAAATCGAGTCCGCCGAATAACTGATCTGAAACAGAATCAAACAATAAAACAATGGCGATATTAATAAAGTTGTTCGCTACCAGTATTGTTGCCAATAGCTTCTTTGGCTTTTCCAGCAGTTTGATTACGATTTCCTGAGATTTCGTTCTCTTGTTCCCATCCTCGGTCATGAAATCGGCCGGAGTTAACGAAAAGAAAGCAACCTCTGCACCAGAGATCATGGCAGAGCATAATAAGAGTAGTAATAAAAACACAAAGCTTATTACCTGGGTATAATCAAACGCGGCCCATAAAATTATACTGGGGGGTTCTGGATCCAAATGCAATAAATTTAGTTAGACTTAAAATGGTAAATCATCTTCTTCCTCATCATTACCATTAAATGGTTGACTGGCAAAATTAGTATTATCTCCCGAATTACCAGAATTACTATTACTGTTTGCCATATTATTTGGCTTTGATGCCTGGTTATTCGAATTATTTTGTGGCGAAGGATTACCACCACCATTGCTCTCGCCTTTAGGTGTTAAGAAAGTGAACTCGGTACATTGCACTTCAGTAGAATAACGCTCCATTCCCTTATCGTCGGTCCACTTACGCGTTTTAATTCTTCCTTCTATATATACCTTATCTCCTTTTTTCAGGTATTTCTCACAAACCTCAGCAGCTTTATTACGTACAACGACATTGTGCCACTCGGTATTGTTCACTCGCTCACCACTTGTTCTATTAGTATAAACTTCGTTGGTTGCTAGCGGAAAACGGCCAATTGAGCCACCGCCCTCAAAATAATGCATCTTTACATCATCCCCGGTATGTCCTATAAGCATTACTTTGTTTAGCGTTCCTGTCATAAAATAGTGTCTTTGATTTATTTAAAACTTCTCTTTCTAATTTAAAGAAAAAATCAATCCGATTACAACGGAATGATGTTAAATTGAAAAACAGCAAAATTACAAGTTTTCTATGTCAATTTCATTAAGAAAATTCTGAATTAACACCGGCACGGGATATTCTTTTACTTTTTCTACGGAAACACCTATTCTCGGAAGATTTTCGGCTTCAACCAACCAAAACCTGGCATGAATATGTTGATGTGATAATTTATGAATAACAGGACGATCATTATAAAGACTAATTGAAGCATTAATATCCAAAACTAATTCCTGAAATTCTTTATTTTCTTCAATTAAGCCAGATTCCTGAATATCTGAAGTTGTTTCAATTAAAGGAAATTCATATAATCCATTCCAAATCCCCTTACCTTTTCTTTGCTGAAGTAAAGTTTTATTTTCTTCCGAAGAAAAAACTAAATAATTAAAATATCGATTCTTAATTTTACCTTTTTTGATTTTGACCGGTAAATCGCCAATCTTATTTTCTTTCAACGCCAAGCAACTCGTGTTAAAAGGACAGGAATCACAAAGCGGATTTTTAGGTTTACACTGCAACGCACCAAACTCCATCAAAGCCTGATTAAACGCTGAAGGATCCTCTTTATCTAAAAGTTCCATCGCTAAAGCTTTAAACTCTTTTACACCTTCTGTACTATTAATAGGAGTAGCAATATCAAAATATCTGGAAAGAACACGATATACATTCCCATCGACCACAGCAACCGGCTCATTATAACTAATAGATGCAATTGCACTTGCAGTATAATCCCCTACTCCTTTTAATTTAAGTAATCCTTTATAATCCTTCGGAAAAATACCATCAAGCTGGTAAGCGACATATTTTGCAGTTTCATGTAGATTTCTGGCTCTAGAATAATATCCTAATCCCTGCCACAGTTTCATTACGTTGTCTTGAGATGCGTCTGCAAGATCAAAAACGCTTGGAAACTCCTCCACAAATTTTAAATAATAAGGTAATCCCTGCTCGATTCTAGTTTGCTGAAGCATAATTTCGCTAAGCCAAATGTTGTAAGGATCACTGGTTTTTCGCCAAGGCAAATCACGCTTAGATTTTAAGTACCAGTTAATCAAAGTTTTAGAAAAATCCATAATTTAAAATCTCTTATCGCAATATAAATTGTTTATTCCGTTATTATTTAATGATTTAGGTTTGAAATATTGAATATATAATTCTTATATTTGCCCCCTTGAAAATTAAGAACCCCAATTTATAAATATTAAATAGCACGAAAATGACGAAAGCAGATATCGTAGCAAATATTTCGGAGAAATTAGGAATGGAAAAAGGTGATGTACAAGCTACAATCGAAACCTTTATGGAAGAGGTAAAATCTTCTTTAGAAAGTGGAGACAATGTTTATTTAAGAGGTTTTGGAAGCTTTGTTGTAAAAACTAGAGCAGAAAAAACTGGAAGAAACATTTCTAAAAACACTACTATTAAAATACCTGCTCACAACATTCCGGCATTTAAACCAGCGAAGATTTTCGTAGAGGGTGTTAAGAGTAATGTAGATGTAAAATAAGCTATCCAGAAGTAAGAAGCTGGAATAATGAAATAAATTTATTAATTAAAACGTAACACTATGCCAAGTGGTAAAAAAAGAAAAAGACATAAGGTAGCTACGCACAAGCGTAAAAAAAGAAGAAGAGCTAACCGTCACAAGAAAAAGTAGTTTTCATACTACTTTTTTTATTTAAAAGATTTTGCTTTAACAGCAATGTTCTTTGACATCGAGATTTTGAATAAAAGCATGGTATCAAGTCACTATGCCTGTATATTTATAAATCTCTTCAGGCTTCAAACACCTGTGATAAAATAATGTTTAATCCATCCCGAGAATTTTCGGGGTTAAAAATCTAATAGAGTGGACAAAGAATTAATTATACGGTCCGAATCCTCTGCTGTAGATTTTGCCTTATTAAAAGATGGAAAACTTGTTGAACTAAACAAGGATGAAGATGACAACAATTTTAATGTTGGCGATATAATGATCGCTAAGATTAGAAAGGCTGTCCCCGGGTTAAATGCTGCATTTGTTAATGTTGGCTATACTAAAGATGGTTTTTTACACTATCATGATCTGGGCCCTCAGGTTTCATCCTTGCTTAAGTTTATAAAACGTGTAAGCACAGGTAAATTAAAAGACTATTCTTTAAAGAATTTTACTTTTGAAAAAGAAATAGACAAAAACGGAGTTATCTCTGATGTCTTAAAATCAAATCAGTCGTTACTGGTTCAAATTGTAAAAGAACCTATATCTACCAAAGGCCCTCGTATTAGTAGTGAGTTGTCTTTACCGGGAAGATACATCGTTCTCGTACCTTTTTCTAATCGAATTTCGGTTTCTCAAAAAATTGAAAGCAAAGAAGAAAAAGATCGATTAAAGCGCCTTGTTAAAAGCATAAAACCTAAAGGGTTTGGCGTTATCGTAAGAACCGTAGCCGAAGGCAAAAAAGTAGCAGAGCTGGACAAAGATCTTCAAAACTTGATGGGTCGTTGGACAGCAATGTGTAAAAAATTGTATAAGCCTCAATATCCATCAAAAGTACTAGGAGAATTAAATCGTGCCTCATCTCTTTTAAGAGATGTGTTTAACGATACATTTACTTCTATCACTGTAGATGACGAGACGCTTTACACACAAATTAAAGACTATGTGAGCGAGATTGCTCCTAGCAAAGAATCAATTGTAAAATTACATCAGTCCAATGTTCCAATTTTTGAAAAGTTCGGTATCGAAAGACAAATAAAAACCTCCTTTGGGCGCACTGTATCCATAAGTAAAGGCGCCTACCTGGTTATAGAACATACAGAAGCTATGCACGTTGTAGATGTGAATAGTGGTAATCGTTCTAATAAATCTAAAAACCAGGAAGATACTGCATTAGAGGTAAATCTAATTAGCGCTACAGAAATTGCTCGCCAGTTAAGACTTCGCGACATGGGCGGCATCATTGTAGTAGACTTTATCGATATGAGTAAAGCTGAAAATCGCAAAACTCTCTTCGATCATCTAAAAAACGAAATGAGCGACGATCGTGCTAAGCACAAGATCCTACCGCCAAGTAAGTTTGGACTTATACAAATTACAAGACAACGCGTAAGGCCAGAAATGAATATTAAGACCCGTGAGGAGAATCCTAACGGTGATGGTGAGGTTGAGGCACCAATAATCTTAATAAGCAAAATTAAAGCCGATATTGAGCGACTTCTTAAGAAAAATCATAAGAAAATAACGCTCACTGCGCATCCATTTATTGCAGCCTTTCTAACAAAAGGCTTTCCATCTCCCAGATCTCAATGGTTTATAGACCACAAACGCTGGGTTAAAATTATACCTAGAGACGCTTACACGTATTTAGAATATCATTTTCACGATAAAGAAGGGAAAGTGATTCGATAAAACTTAAACGCCTTACAATTTATTTTGTAAGGCGTTTTTTTTTGCGCTAAATTCAAATATTTTACAGCAATCATAATTGGCAAAAAGCTAAGAAAGCTTTCTTATCTATTTAACTATACCGGTTCGGTTTATAGGATATATTTAACCTATAACAACCTAATTATTAAAAAGATGAAAGATTTAAAAGAATTATTTGAACACCAGTTGAAAGACTTATATAGTGCTGAATCGCAACTTCTAAAAGCATTACCTAAAATGGTAAAAGCTGCAAATAATGATGCTCTAAAAAAAGCATTCGAAGGTCATTTAGAAGAAACTAAAGAACATAAAGAACGCTTATCTGAAATTTGCAAAGAGCTAGGCATAAAACCTACGGGCGAAACTTGTAAAGCGATGAAGGGACTTATCGAAGAAGCTGAGGATTTCTTAAAAGAAGAAACTTCTGAAGAGGTTAGTGATGCTGGTATCATTGCAGATGCACAACGCATAGAACATTATGAGATTTCTGGATATGGTACAGTTGTTCGTTATGCCAAAGAATTAGGCTACAAAGAACTTGCTACAAAACTTCAAAAAACACTTGATGAAGAATATGCAGCAGATAAAAAATTAGATAAACTAGCTGAAAAAAGATTGAATAAAAAAGCTATGGCTTAATTCACAATTAATTAAGAAACCGTCTCTATGACGGTTTTTTTATTTTAATGCCAATGCAAAAGATTTAGCTTTGTATTATGAAAGAAGCTGCACATAAAACGTATACAGTAAAAGAGGCCACCGTCAAGCTAATGCAGTATTGTGCGTATCGTGATAGAACTCATAAAGAAGTTGAAGAAAAATTGAGAAGCCTGAATATGATTCCCGAAGCTCAGGAACAAATTATTATGGAACTTATGCAGGAGAATTTTCTGAATGAAGAACGTTTTGCAAAAAGCTTTGCCAGAGGTAAATTCAGAATTAAAAAGTGGGGTAAAAAAAGAATCACAAATGAGCTGAAATTACGAGGAATTTCAGCTAGAAATATCCAAACCGGACTTAAAGAACTTTCAGAAACAGATTATCTGAAAACATTCCACGAAATTTCCGAAAAGAAATGGGACAACATCAAGGAAACTTCAGCAATTAAAAAGAAAAAAAAGCTTGTCGATTATTTGCAATATCGAGGTTGGGAAAGTCATCTTATTTTTGAAAAAGCCAATGAACTTTCTAAACAGAACGATTAAATAAAGCTTTAGACAGCCTGTTGAAAGACATTGATATAAACAAGGCAATAAGACAACCAAGCAGAACACAACCGGCTCTTTGTAATCCTACCACCCAAGCCGTATCTGCTTTATCTTCATTAATAATAACAATAATCACTGCGGCTAAAGCAGATCGAATTGTCGGTTCTATTTTTAACACGATACCTAAAACAATCGTAAAAGCTACCCCCAGACAAAACATCACAACGCTCGGGATGGGTAAAAAATAGACCGCTAACCCCACAAAAGAGCCTAAGAAATTAGACTTAATTCTATTAAGTGCAAGTTCACGGTCATTCTCCTGAGAGAACACCAATAAACAAGAAATAATACTCCAATAAAAAGGATATTGCGGAAATGCATCAAACAACGCAAAACAGACAATTGTACCAATTATACATTTAAGAAGATATATCCCTTCAGAAGATGAGATTTTATAATTCAGGGGTGGCTTCAAACCGAAAAGTTTTTCAATTTAAAGTTAATAAAGCTAAACCTACAGGCCTAAACTTTCAACAAGATTTATTCGGCTTAACCAATCTTAGGAATATTTATTGGTTTTTTTAACTGCTATGCGATTTTTACGATCTATCCACTTTTGACCACCTAATTTCCGCATTACGTTATCGAAATTACGCATTACAACCAAATTGTAAACTGCCTTGGAAAAATTGGTAAAAGTACGCGGCGTAGCTCTTAAACTCATCGAAAAGCCAGCGTTCAGATAACTCATCTGGTGCCAATAACCTTCTGGCATATATAGTGCTTCGCCATGATTAAGCTCGGTGACATAACCTTGTGCTTTTTTCAGTACAGGGAAATTATTAAAATCTGGATTGGTAAAATCAATATCTTCTCTTGAAATTAAAGAGTGCGGAACCTTGTAAAGATATTTACTTTCTGAAGGAGGATAAAGAACGCATTGCTTTTTACCATGAAATTGAAAATGAAGAATATTCGCAAAATCAATATCGTAATGCATAAACACCTTGGAATTTTCTCCACCAAAGAAAAGCATCGGCAACTGCTTAATCATGCGTAAACCGACCTCCGGAAATTTAAAATCTTTTTGCAATACCGGCACTTCCTTCATTAAGTGATAAAGAAAAATCCTGTAATCTGTAGGTTTGGATTTTAAAAGATCGATATAATCTGCCATTTTCATTTCGGCATGCGGCTCGTTGAACTTAAATTCTGAAGTAATTGGACGATCATCATACAACGGCACTACTTTATCACCGGCAACTTGTTTTATATAATCCAGATTCCACTTCTCGTAAGCCGGCCATTCTTCAATCAAATTTTCTATAACCACAGGTTTTTGTGGCTTTACATAATACTTTAAAAAATCTTCTTTAGAAATTCTTTTCACCCTGGGAATCTCTGCTAATTGCAATCCTCCATTCATCATTACTCGATATTCGCGTTTTTGTGGGTATTTTTTATCGCTTTTTGATTCTTATAATCAATCCAATCTTGCCCTTTAATTTTACGCATTACATTATCATAATTCCGCATAAAGATCAGATTATTTAAAACTTCAAGCACTTTGCCGGGAGACCTTGGGAACGATCTTAAGGTGAGCGATAAACTTGCGGTTTCATATTTTATAAAATGCCACCATTTACTTGGCATAAACAATCCTTCACCATGTCCCAAGTGAGCTTCAAAACCTTTTGCTTTAGCTAAAGCAGGATACGTTTCAAAATCTGGATTATCCATATTGATTATTTCCATACTTACGATGGAATGTGGAACTTTATATAAAAAATCAGTCTGATCTGGCGGATATAAGATCACACGCTTTTTACCAGAAAAATTGAAATGGAAATTATTGGCAAGATCCATATCGTAATGCATCACTACGCTAGAGCCCTCTCCACCTACAAACAAAACGGGCAGCTTTTTAAAGAATTTGACTCCAAGATCTGGATATTCGATATCTTTTAAAAGCTCCGGAGAATTTTGCAAAAGATTAAAAAAGAACATTCGTAAATCTGAAGGGCCTTTTTCTAAAATATCAAAGTATTCTTTTATTGGAAGTTTCTTTGCAGCGCCATGAGAATTCTGCCTTCCCTTGGCAGGTGTGTTGTCGTAAAGCGGTACAACAACATCACCGGCTTTCTCTCTAAAATAATCGAAACTCCAGTTTTGATAAGCCGGCCAGTTTTTTGCAAGATCTTCAAAAATTACCGGTCGCTGCGGAATAAAATAATCCCGCTGAAATTCCTCTTTAGAAATTCCTTTAACTCTTGGTATTTCCTGAAGATCCAACTGCATATTCAGATTTACGCTTTTGATTTTGCCTTTTGTTTTTCTTCGGTAACCTTATTTCGCTCGATCGTATGCCCTGGTCTAGACCATTTTGGCTTTTCCCCAAGCGAATTATACTTAGATTCTGTAGCTTCTACAGTGTCTGGTTTCGACTTTTTAGTGAATGGCTTTTGTGGATTCAATCCTAAAGCTTTAAACATTTGCATGTCTTCACTAACATCTGGATTTGGAGTCGTTAACAACTTATCACCTGCAAAAATAGAATTTGCACCAGCAAAGAAACACATTGCCTGCCCTTCTCTACTCATTTGCGTACGGCCTGCAGATAATCGAACCTGCGTCTCTGGCATTACGATTCTTGTAGTGGCCACCATTCTTACCATTTCCCAAATAGAAACCGGAGCTTCTTCTTCCATCGGTGTTCCTTCAACAGGAACAAGTGCATTAATGGGTACAGATTCTGGCTGCGGATTTAAAGTAGAAAGCGCTACTAGCATCCCAGCACGATCTTCTTCCTTTTCTCCCATTCCTATTATTCCGCCGCTACAAACGGTAACATTCGTTTTTCTAACATTATCAATCGTTTCCAGACGATCTCCAAAGCCGCGTGTAGAAATTACTTCTTTATAATATTCTTCAGAGGTGTCTAAATTGTGATTATAAGCGTACAAACCAGCTTCAGCTAAACGCTCTGCCTGATTTTCAGTAAGCATACCCAACGTGCAACAAACTTCCATATCAAGTTTGTTAATTGTACGCACCATTTCTAAAACATTATCAAACTCTGGTCCATCTTTAACATTTCTCCAAGCCGCTCCCATACATACACGAGAACTACCAGCAGATTTTGCACGTAAAGCTTGTGCTTTTACGTGATTAACGCTCATAAGATCGTTACCTTCAATATCAGTATGATAACGCGCTGCTTGTGGGCAATAGCCACAATCTTCAGGACAACCGCCTGTTTTTATAGAAAGTAAAGTAGAAACCTGTACTGTATTAGGATCGTGATTTTTTCTATGAACGGTAGCTGCTTCGTAAAGCAATTCCATCAAAGGTTTATTGTAAATCGCTAAGATCTCTTCTTTGGTCCAGTTATGTCTTGTTGCCATGAAAATAGATTTATTCAAAAATAATCAAAACTTCGCTATAAGAACAGCGAGAATTATTTGCCTTTTTTAAGGCTATTAAATTTACTTATCAAAATAGAAACGGCATTACCGCCAAAACCAACAGCATTCACCAGAATATTCTGAATTCTCGTTGGTTTTTTACTAATATCGGAAAAAGGAACCGAAATAAACTGCTGCTTTTTCAGCATTAACATTGCTAATTCCAGGTTCAGGATTCCCGAGGTTGCAAACGTATGCCCAATTTTCCATTTATTGGAAGTCATTGCTGGTAAATTTTCACCAAACAGCGCTTTTATCGCCTTCACCTCTCCTGCATCACCTTTTATTGTTCCCGGTGCATGCATTACCACAGCATCAATTTCTGATGGTTCTAAACCGCCAAGTGCCATTCTCATAGAATTTTGCATGCATTCTCCATCATCTGATATTGAAACGCTATGTTTTAATTTTTCTGCGGAATAACCAATCCCTATAATTTTTGCTAAAGATCTTTCTGAAACAGAATTTTCTAAACACATCAATCCGGCGCCTTCTCCTAAAACCATGGAATTTCTAGTTTTGTTTAAATTCAATGCCTGACATGGGTATTCTAAATCTTCTGAAGCATAGGTTTTAATAGCCTTCATCTGTGCAATTGTAAAAGGCGTGAGTGCCGCTTCGCTCGCTCCGGCAATAAATTTATCGGCTAAGCCCGATTGTAACCAAGCTACCGCATTTAAAACAGAATGTAATCCCGTAGAACAGGTGACACTATGTGAAAAATGAATTCCGTTATTTTCTAAATCCTGGCCAACCCAGGATGAAATATTCCCTAAAGTTGTTGCTGGTGAAGCCTGAGTAGAAGCTTTTCGATTTTCGATAAATTCTGAATGAAATTTTTCAAAAAGTCCGGTTGCTCCCCGTGAACTTCCGATATTAATACCGATGTTTTTTTCATTCTGCCAACCGGCGCGTTTTACGGCTTGTCGCGAAACATAAATTGCCATCAACACAGAACGATCGAGTTTTCGATAATTGACCGATTCAGTTCTTAATTTTTCGATTTCTCTATTTAGATCTTCAGGTAAAGAAGCTGCAAAAGCGTCCTCTCCTTCAAAATCATGCTTTTTTATAAAATGCTGATCAGTTTTATAGGCTTCCCATATATTGCTGTGATCTTCTCCCAAAGGAGAAACCGAAGCCATGGAAGTGATATAAATTGGATTTTTCATAATTGTAGGGATTAGCATCTAAGCTATTAACTCAGTTAGATCTTAAAATTTATATCTTTTCAATCTGTACTTTTCTTTTTTCCATTGCCGAAAAAAGAAACAAAAAAGACTAGGCTTACGAATCCTGCTCTAAATTTATCGTTCTGAAGCTAAATTTTAGGAACTCGCTACGCTCAAACAGCCTAAAATTTTACGCTTATTTCACTTCAAATTTAACGAGCAATTTTCGATAGGCCAGTTTTTAATTATCAATAAAGCTGCTGACGATTATATTTGATTATTCATTGATTAGCTCTCAAATTTTTCCAAAAATCTTTTCTATGGTTAAATACAGGTCGGTTTTATTCAACAGTGCAATTTCAAATTATCAACTCAATACATCAAAATGTCTATTATCTAAGCTCTAACAGCAAAGCGGTCTAAAGTCTAAATTCAATTCTAAAATTGTTCAAACACACCTTCAATAACATCATAGATCTTCTGCATTTCTTCATCTGAAGTGATATAAGGTGCGGTAATATAGATAGTACTACCAAGCGGACGAAGAAAAACACCATGATCCATAAAATATCGGAATAACTGGTTTCGTAAATTTCCGTAGCGCTCCATTTTCACATTTAAATCGAATGCAAAAATGATCCCCAATTGCCTAATATTGCTCACTTTTGGATGATTTTTTATTTTTTCGCCAAAGTCTTGATGCAACTTCTCGATTCGTTTGATGTTCGCCTGCATTGCTTCCGAAGTTAAAAGTTCTACTCCGGCTAATGCCGCTGTACAGGCTAAAGGATTTGCGGTGTAGGTATGCCCATGAAATAATCCTTTGGCAATATCTTCAGAATAAAAAGCATCGTAAATTTTCTGAGAACAACTGGTTAAGCCCATGGGTAACAATCCAGCGGTAAGCGCTTTAGACATACAAACTACATCGGGTTTAGTTGCTATATAATCTGAAGCAAAATAGCTTCCGGTTTTTCCAAATCCCGTCATGACCTCGTCGGCTACGCAAATAATCTCGTTCTCCTTACAAATCTTTAGAATTTGATTAAGTCCTTCTTTATCATGCATCTTCATGGCTGCTGCTCCCTGAACCAAAGGTTCGTAAATAAAACCGGCAAAATTATGATTCTGAATTAATTGCTGAAGTTTTTCTATAACTTCGGAATTATTATCTCCCGTTGGTACGGGAATACGCTGCACCTCGATAAAATGATCTTCGAAAGCACCATTATAAACCGATAAGCTTGAAACCGACATTGCTCCGAAAGTATCGCCATGAAAGCCTTCTTCGAACGCTAACATTACTTTACGATCGTTTCCTAAATTATGATGGTATTGCAGCGCCATTTTTATTCCGATCTCGGTTGCGGTAGAACCATTATCGTTAAAAAATAGTTTTTGCTGACCTTCGGGTAAAATCTTAATTAAAGCTTCTGAAAGTTCAACAGCCGGTTGATGTGTAAATCCGCTAAACACCACCTGGTCCAAATTCTTCATTCGCGCGGCTACGCGATCGGTAATAAACTCATTGCAATGACCATAAACACAGGTGTACCAAGATGAAATCCCGTCGATATATTCTTTTCCGCTTTCATCGTAAAGTTTTACACCTTTTGCTTTTGTAATTCCTATTGCATCTGAAGCTGTTTTGTGCTGCGTTAAAGGATGCCACAAATGTTTTTTATCTCGTTCTGCTAAATTCAAATTCTCTTGCATCATTTATTTTTTCAGATTCTTGCGGAATTGCTCTGCATATTTTTTTACTACTTCCGGTGTAAATTCATTTTCTTCATCTACACGCCCAATCATTGGTACACCGCTCATTTTTTCGATAATATCTTCCGTAGTTTTTGTCGCATTTCCGCTATAAATTATTCCGAAGCAATCTAATCCGCGGCTTCGAAGAGCCTCTGTACTTAACAACGTATGATTTATGCTTCCCAAATAATGCCGAGAAACTAAAATTACTTTATCATTTGGATTAATTAAATCGGCAATCGTCTCTGTATTGTTTATCGGCACCAGCAAACCTCCCGCACCTTCTATCACCAAATTATTATCGGTTTCTGGTCTAACTATGGTTTTAGATGTTACTTCAACTCCATCTATTTCCGCAGCAGCGTGCGGACTCATAGGTGTTTGTAAAGCAAAAGCATTTGAGTGGAATTTAGTAATTGGATTACTAATTAAATGCTGAATTTTATGGGTATCTGAATTATCTAAATCTCCTGCTTGTATAGGTTTCCAATAATCAGCCTCTAAAGCTTCTGTCACCATGGCAGAGATCATTGTCTTCCCTACTTCTGTACCTATTCCGGTAACAAAATAAGTCTGTTTCATTTCAAATTAAATTTATGTTTGCAGTTTTCACATCGATACGAATATTTGGTATACATCGGTAAAACCGCAAAAAGAAAGCCGACAAAGAAATAAATAAAAGATTTAAAATCGGTAATACTGGTATAATATTCTATTTTAGAACTGTTGCAATTGGGACAATGAATCGCTTCTCCTTCATCATCCAACGAATATTTAGAGATACTTTCTAAGATCTTTTTTGCTTGAGCCTCATCTTCCTCGAAAACCATTAATTGCACGCCACCAATGGCATTACTAATTAGCGGATCGGTATTAATTGTATGCTCATTATTAATTACAACCTGAATATCTTCGGCCTCTAGCCTGGCTTTTACAATTTGTGCTTCTGAAGCATATTGAAAACTAGCAATTAATTTTAATGAGCTATTCATCTAAAATTGATTTTAAAGATTCTGAAAGTAAATTGATGAGTGCTGCTATTTCTTCTTCGGAATTAAAACTATGTAAGCAAAATCTGAGTCGCTCGCTACCTTTTGGAACTGTTGGCGAAAGAATAGGTTTTACTAAAAATCCATTTTGTTGAAATATTGCTGCTATTTTTTTAACCGATCCGTTTCCTGAAACTATCGCACATTGAATTGGTGATTCACTTTCGATAAAATAAGAATCGATTTTAGCGATTTTCAATTGTTTTTTAAAATACTGAATATTTGCTTTTAGCTTATCCAATTCGGCTCCTCCATTTTTTAATTGCTGAAAGGCTGAATAAATAGTTGCTATTGCATGCGGCGGAAGTCCTGTGGTGTATATAAAACTCCGTGCGAAATTTACCAAATACGATTTTAGTTCCTGGCTACCTAAAATAACAGCCCCGTGGCAACCCATCGCTTTTCCAAATGTATGGATTCGTGCAAAAATCTTTTCCTGAAGCTGAAGTTCATTTACTAATCCGCTTCCGTTCGCTCCAAAAACGCCTGTGCTATGCGCTTCGTCTACAATTAAAAAATGATTGTTTTTTTCAGCAAAATCAGCTAATTTGGATAGCGGAGCCAGATCGCCATCCATCGAAAAAACAGCTTCGGTTACAATATAGATTACGCTATTTTCTAAAGATTCTTGGCGCGAAATTTTAGCTTGTAAATCCTCAATATTATTATGCTGAAATTTATAAGCTTTCGCATTACTTAACGAAATGCCATCGCGAATACTGGCATGGATTAATTCATCATAAAAAATGAAATCTCCTTTCTGCGGAACTGAAGAAAAGAAACCCAGATTGGCATCGTAACCAGAATTAAAAATAAGAGCACTTTCAGCTTGGTGAAATTCAGCTAAAAAATATTCAGTAAGCTCGAATAATTTATGATTTCCTGAAATAAGTCGACTGCCGGTAGCTCCGTTTTGCTTCAGTTGATGTTTTTCACAAAGCTTTGTGGCTTCAGAAAAAATAGTTTCAGAGCTAGAGAAGCCTAAATAATCGTTTGAATAAAAATCGATACCATCTTTAGGAGCTTGTAATTCTCTGAAAGAGTTATTATTGGTTCTATCCTGAAGACGTTTCGATAAATTATTAGGAAATTTACTCATTCAGCAAAATTACAAGATTACCTGAAACTGGGCTGTTGGAATGATAGGAAAAAAGTTTGGGAGAAACTAATGAATCTAAAATACTGTGGACTTATTCCATTTTCTCGTGATCTACGTTATCCTCTGGAGTATCATCGATCTCACTTTTTAAGATGTGTGAGTTTCGCTGATATTTCCCTTGTAAATCATCCATTTTGGATTGATCCCAAAGCTTATTACCTATAAAATACGATGCTCTTCCAATTAAATGAGCTCCTACAGGTGCCGTTAAGAATAAGAATAGAATAATGATAAATGCTCTAGAAGTTGTACTAAGATCGTAGAAGTACAGCGCTACACCAACAAGTAAAAGTCCTATTCCTAAGGTAGCAGCTTTAGTATTTACCGATATTCGTAAATATGTATCTGGCATTCTTATAAGTCCTACTGCTGCGAGCAAAACGAATAATGTTCCTAAAGTGATGATTATCCCTATTAAAATATTCATTTTTTCTTACTTCTTCGTTCTAAATAATAACTTAAGGCTACCGTACTTAAAAAGGCGATAAGAGCCAGAATCATCCCCGTATCTAATAAAGTAGAGCTTCCAGAAGTTATCGTGTAGATCCCAATAATTCCTATACCTGTAGTGATTAAAAGATCTAATGCGACAATTCTATCTGCAATACTTGGGCCTTTGAAAAATCTTACCAAAATAAGAATCACCGAAAAGGCCAAAACAGGCAGGATTATTATTCTACAATATTCAACTAAAGTCATTATTTTAAAATCTCTAAAATTCGTTTTTCAAAACCGTTTTTAATACCGGCAATGAATTTGTCTTTATCTTTTATATACATCGCATGTACATAAAGCACTTTCTTGTCGTTTGAAACATCCAGACTCAACGTACCCGGAGTTAATGTAATCATGTTCGCCAACAAGGTTATTCCTGCATCGCTCTGCACGGTTAATGGAACTTTCACGATTCCTGGCGTCATATTTAGTTTAGGCGTCATTACTTCCCAAGCCACCTCTAAATTTGCTTTTATTAATTCCCAGAAAAAGAATAAAATGATAAAAATAAGCCTTGGTACAATGGTAAAATACTTGGCTTTTTTTGAGCCTCTAGTTATTACCATTAATATAATATAGCTTAATATAAAGCCAAACAAATAGTTAGAAACATGAAAGTCTCCTGTGAGTACTACCCACACAAATGTTAGAAGAATATTAGATACAAACCTGTTTTTCATTGTTTCCTTCCTTAACTATTGTTTAAAACTGTATCGATATATTGCTGACTATTCATAAGTTCGTTCGCTATTCTGGCAGATAATATTTGAATATGCTCTGCTCCAAAACCAATATATAGCGATATTAAACTTAAGAAAACAATTGGCACGATAAACTGTGTTTTCTTAGTTTTATTTAAATCGCTGAAATATTCAAATTTTGGTTTTTCAGGTATTTCTTTCGCGTCTTTCCAAAAAACTTCTGCCCATAATTTAGCGATTATTACTAAGGTAATAAAGCTGGCAAAAACAATTGCTGCAACCGTCCAATAACTCTCTGTTTTAAAACCTTCTCCTATTAAAGAAATTTTAGGCCAGAATCCTGATAAAGGCGGAATTCCCACTAGTGAAAATAAAGGAATAAAAATCAACAAACTGAGCTTTGGATAATTCGCGTAGAAACCTCCCAACGCCCTCATGCTATTTGAAGATTTTATCTTGAAGATAATTCCGCTTACCATAAATAGATTCGTTTTAACCATGATATCGTGAATCAGGTAAAAAATAACCCCAGTAATAGCCACTTCAGTAAACATTCCCAAACCAGCAATCATATAACCAATATGGCAAATAATCAAATACGAAAAGACCTTACGAACATTATTCTGAACCAATGCACCAACACCTCCGCTAAAAATAGTAAGAATAGCCAATACCATTAAAATTTCTCCTAAGAATACATCGCCTACAAAAATTAATGTAAACACTCTTATCAAAGCATAAACGCCAACTTTAGTTAGCAGTCCACCAAATATTGCAGAAACAGCAGCGGGTGGCGTATGGTAGGATGCCGGTAACCAAAAATACAGTGGGAAAATTGATGCTTTTGTCCCAAAACCAACTAAAAATAATATAGCGGCAACTTCTACCAGTCCGCGGTTTTCTACCGCCGCAACTTTCCCGGCAAGATCTGCCATATTTAAAGATCCGGTTAAACCATATAATACTGCAATTGCAGTTAAAAAAATAATGGAAGCCAGGATGTTTAAGGTAAAGTACTTTACTGCTCCTTCTAACTGTGCTTTTTCACCGCCAATGGTAATTAACACAAAAGAACTTATGATAATGATTTCAAACCAAACATAAAGGTTGAATAAATCTCCGGTTAAAAATGCTCCGGTTAATCCTAATAACAGAAAATGAAATATAGGGTAATAACCAAAACGTAGTCGATCTTTGATAACAGAACCAGCTGAAAATACTGATACTGCCAAACCAGAAAGTGCTGTTAAAAGCACCAAGGTGACTGCCAGCGTATCTGCGACAAACACAATACCATATGGCGCATCCCAATCTCCTGCATTTACTTTTTGAGTTCCATTCTCCCAAACAAAGTAAAATACATAAGCGGAAAGAGCTACAGCGATAATACTACCGCCAATGCTTATAATTTTTTGCGCATTAATCTTATTCCAGAAAAACATCAAAACAATGCTCAGGAATAATTGAAATAATAAAGGGTATATGATTAAATGTTGCATCATGAATCTTCGTCGGTTGCGTTCATTTCGTCCAGATCGTCTGTTCTTACCACCTTATGAGCTCTTTTTACAAGAATGATGGCAAAAGATTGCAATCCAAAACTAATTACAATAGCAGTTAATATAAGTGCCTGCGGAACAGGATCTGCATAAGCTTCAGTAAAAACTTCAGAATTCTCTGGAATTATTGGAGGTAAACCTTTTGTTATTCTACCTAAAAGAAAAATCAAAAGATTGGCTCCATTCCCTAACAGAATTATACCAATAATTAGTTTCACCAAACTACGACGCAAGATCATATAAATCCCCGCCGCATAAAGCAAACCTATTAAAATAGCTAATAATATCTCCATAATTAAGGTGCTTCAGAAATTGTAAAGATGATGGTTAATGTTACCCCTACAACCACAAGATAAACTCCTATATCAAAAAATAATGCTGAACCAATACTTCCTAAAACGGGAACATGGCCGTGATACCATAATCCTGTCATAAAAGGATCTCCTGCAAAAAGCATAGGTGAAAGCCCACTAAAAAAAGACAAGGCTAAACCTGCGGGCATCAAAAATCCCGGATGAAATTTAAGTAATGCTTTAGCATTTTTTAATCCATTAGCGAAAGAATGCAAAACAAAAGCAATTGCTGCTACAAGTCCGCCTACAAATCCACCACCTGGAAGGTAGTGCCCTCGCAAAAGGATAAAAATCGAGAACATTAGCAAAACCGGCAAAAGGTAATTTGATGCTGTTCTTAATATGATGGTTTTCATAATATTTTAATTACTGAACTCTATCTGTTCTTTTTAATCTTAATTTCAATAAGCCAAATACCCCAATAGCGGCAATAGTCAACACGGAAATCTCTATCATTGTATCTGCTCCCCTAAAGTCAACTAAAATGACATTAACAACGTTTTTACCGTGAGCCATTATATACGAATTTTTAGCGTAAAAATCACCAATTTCAGTATTAACAGGTTCCGATAAAACTTCGAGTGCTAAAACAGCAATCATGCCTCCAAAAAGCAAGGATAATATTCCATCCCGAATACGCATTTTGTGATCTTGTATTTTAAGGTAACGAGGCAATCTGTAAAGTACCAAAACAAATAGAATAACCGTCAAGGTATCGATGGAAAACTGTGTCATGGCTAAATCTGGCGCACTATAAAATACAAAAACAAGACATATAGTTAAGCCAACAACTCCCATTGCTACAACGGCAGACAATCTACTACTGGTAAATACCGTGAATAATATAGCAATACACATGATGATACTCACCACTAGTTCATAAAAACTAATATTGGATAAAATTGCAGGATCAATATTGAACTTGGTACTTCCTACCATAGTATAGCCTACCATTCCTACTAAAAAGAAAATAATGATAAAGACATAGTTTCTTAAATATCCATTCTGAAAAACTCTTGTCCAAAATGAAGATACGTAGGTGAATCCTATATTAAATCTTTCCATCAAACTTTTAGGACTAATAAATTCCAGTTTACCTATGCTGGTTTCAAGTTTTGCGGATGGCTTGATAACAAAGTATAATATTGTTCCTACGGTTATTGTTACTAAACTTAAAATAAATACCGTATTAAATCCATGCCATAGGGCTAAATGAATTTCTCCAGATTCACCACCTAAAGCAGCAACCACAGGTTTTACTAGAGAACCTTCAATTATAAATGGTAAAATTCCAAAAACCAGGCTTAAAACTGCCAGAACTATTGGCGGCACCCACATTAGAGGCCCCGGCATTTTAGTATCCTTAAGATTATCAGGTAACTTTCCTTGAAACGGTTTTATACCGGCTACAAAACCAGCCCATAAAAGTAATATTTTGGTAATAATGATCCCAACGAGTAAAACAGTTGCAATAATAGGCGCATGCATCGTTGCCTCGTAAGTGAGTTCCTTACCTAAGAAACCGATCGTTGGCGGAATACCTGCACTCGATATTGCTGCGATAATCGCTGCAATACCAACTGGCATCAAAACTTTACGCAGACCAGAAAGCTTTGTCACATCACGGCTTCCTGTTTGGTGATCTATTATTCCTGTTGTTAAGAATAGTGTAGCTTTATAAAGCGCATGCACAACAATAAATACTGCCGCCGCTGTAAAAGATTCGGTTGTTCCCATACCAATCAAGAACATCAAAATTCCTAAAGCCGATATGGTCGAATACGCTAAAACTCCTTTAAGGTCGGTTCTAAATAAAGAATGAATTGCAGAGTAAAGCATCGTAAATCCTCCAACAATTATTAATGTTGTATTCCAAATTTCTTCACCTCCTAAAACGGGTGTAAAACGCATTACCAGATAAATACCTGCTTTTACCATCGTTGCAGAGTGCAAATAAGTAGAAACTGGTGTTGGTGCCTTCATCGCTCCCGGTAACCAAAAATGGAAAGGAAACTGTGCAGATTTAGTAAAAGCCGCTCCAAATAATAAAATTACAGCGACCGAGTAATACTGGTGTCCTTTTATTAATTCTGGCGCCATATTAAGCATTTCAGCAATGCTATATGTACCAGCGATATTTCCTAAAACGATAACTCCTGCAAGTAAAAACATCCCACCCAGACCGGTAATCCCAAGCGCGGTTAAAGCCGACTTTCTGGAAGCTTCTTGCGTGTTATTAAAACCTATTAAAAAGAATGAGCTTATACTAGTAAGTTCCCAAAAAGTAAAAAGGCTTATCACGTTATCCGATAAAACCAAACCTAACATGGCCGCCATAAACACACTCAGATACCCATAAAATCGATCAAGATATTTATGATGGTGTAGATAGGCTGAAGTATATACAAAAACCAGAAAACCAATTCCGGTAATCATTAAGCAGAATAAAAGTGAAAGACCGTCCAAAGTAAAACCTAGGTTCACACCAAATGAGGGTGCCCAGTTATAACTTTCCTTCATAATCTCCCCAGCCATAACTTCAGGTATAAACTGAAGAAAATAGACAAATAATCCTAAGGGGATCAATGATGATAAGACAGCAAACTTTCCTTTAAAAAACTTTCCTGCAAAAACTAAAAGTAAAGCAAATAAAAATCCTAAAAGTATTGCTAATAGCATAGTTGATTAATAATCCGTTTCTCGCAAATATAATAGTTATTATTTAAGTTTTATGCGAATAATAAACGTTAAATATACATATATACGCAGACTTTGCAATAACTTAATGTTTACATTTGAAAAATAGTAGTTTAGAAAACTTCTTGATAACTAATTCAAAAATTATTTATAATTAAATTATCGAAAAACAATAATAATACGTATAATTGTTATCGTTAATCGATAATTTATATTTTATGAAACCACCAATTCTGCTAAAAACAATCTTCGATATTTGTTTTATTTTTTCTGCTCTCTCTTTGGCTGGAGTCATGATAATGCTGGTAGTCAATATTTTTACAGGAATAGATGTCCCATTTATATCTATAGAAAATCCTTCAAAAGATGTCAACAATTTAGCATTATGGATACTTGTTTTATTAGAAGTAGTTAGAACAGGTACTTTCTTATATGGGCTATTTGTTCTGAGAAAATTAATTAGAAGTTTCTTCAGAAATAAGCTTTATACCAGGCTTCAAATAGCATCTTTTAATCTTAGTGGCAGATTAATATGCTTATCTGTAATACTAGGAGCAATTTCTGAATTCTTAAAAAAGTTAATTGTCGATAGCCGTATCTCCTTAAACTTTGGTTTGGAATTTTCTTTCAGCTCTTTCTGGATAATTCTTGCATTCGGTATTTTCCTAATCTTCCTTAGTAAGGTTTTTGAAAATGCCCGTATACTTAAACAAGAAAATGATTTAACCGTATAATATTATAAATATGAAATGGCATTTAAACATTCTAAAGATTATAGTAATTACTGTTATTGCTCTTTTAATAGCTTCCGCACTAATTAATATTCTGGGAGCTATTCATCAATTTGACATGCTTAATGAGATATCAAACTCATTTTTCTTCAAAAACTATTTCCCTGAAAGAAGCTTCGACTATTCTAAGAATGGTGAAAGACTTTTTTACGTACTAAACTCGGCAGTATTCATATATCTAGCCATCGGTTTAAGGAAAGTACCCAAATTAATTAACGACATCTTGAAAGAGAACCTATTCTACCCTTATCAAGCAGAGGAAATAAGAAGAATATCATCAACAATCATAGGATATGCAAAGCTTAAATTTCTCATTATTCTATGTTGCGGCGCATTTTTTTTAATGTCTCCTTTTAATATTTTAGGATTCATACCATCATTCATAATTCTTTATATTCTAGGCAAAGTATTGCTCCTTTTAGGTAAAGTTGTAGCCAAAGGTGAAGTCATAAAACAAGAAAATGATCTTACGGTTTAAGTCATGGCGATAATTATTAATCTAGATAGAATTTTGGAACGCGAGGGCATGAAGAGCAACGAACTTGCCGATAAAATCGGCATTACTACGGCAAACCTTTCTATTCTGAAAACCGGAAAAGCCAAAGCAGTAAGATTCTCAACCTTAGAAGCGATATGCGAAATACTAAACTGCCAACCTGGAGATATTCTTGAATACCAAGAAGAAAATTAATTATTTAACTTTAGCACTAAAATTTAGTTTATGCGTTTACCCCTACTTTTACTTTTTGTCTGCACGATTAGTTTTGCTCAGCAAAATCAATACAGCATCTCTTTTGAAAATGCCGTGCATCACGAAGCGAAAATCAATATTAGATTTCCTGAAATTGAAAATGATACACTAACGGTAAGAATGAGTAGATCTTCCCCAGGTCGATACGCTATTCATGAATTTGCGAAAAACGTTTACGATTTCAAGGCTACCGATAGCGAAGGAAAACAGCTGGAAGTTTCTCGACCAGACCCATACTCTTGGGCTATTACAAATCATAGCGGAATCGTAAATATCGAGTACACTCTTTTCGCCAACCGTGGCGATGGTACATACTCCCAAATCGATCCTACACACGCTCATCTAAATATGCCGGCGACCTTTATGTTTGCTGAAAGCTTGCAGGATAGAGCTATAGAGATCGAATACAATACTGAAAGTCAGCCAGATTGGAAAGTAGCTACACAGCTAAAGCATATTAAAGGGAATACATACACCGCTCCCAACCTTCAGTACTTTATGGATAGCCCAACTGAAATTAGCAATTTCAGAATGAAAAAATTTGAGTTGGACGGGAAAACCATTCGGTTTGTGTTACACGATCCAAGCAGCGATGACCTTTTCTCAGCGTACTTTCAGAAGGTAAAAAAAATCGTGGAGCAAGAAATGAAAGTTTACGGCGAATTGCCCAATTTCGATTACGGGGAATACACTTTTTTAGCCTGTTACATGCCAAATGTTTCGGGAGACGGAATGGAACATCGCAACAGCACCATTTTAACGGATACTGAAACTTTGGCCAATGGAGGCATGAAGGGAAATATTGGCACTGTTTCCCACGAGTTTTTCCATGCATGGAATGTGGAGCGCATTCGCCCAAAAGCTTTAGAACCTTTTAATTTCACAAAAGCGAATATGACGGGTGCACTTTGGTTTGCTGAAGGCTTCACTAGTTATTACACTAACTTGATTTTATGCAGAGCAGGAATTATTTCTGCGGAAGATTACATAAACGGTCTAAGCGGTAGCTTTAACTATGTTTGGACATCTCCGGCACTTCAGTATTTTAATCCTATTGAAATGAGCTACCAGGCACCTTTTGTAGATGCGGCAACTTCTTTGGATCCAGTAAATAGAGCAAATACGTTTATTTCTTATTATTCCTACGGAAGTGTTTTGGGACTAGCCTTAGATCTAGAATTACGCGATCAAGATCTTAATCTAGATGATTTCATGAAACTGGTTTGGGAAACTTACGGAAAACCAGAAAAACCATATAAGGTTGAAGATATCCAACACCTCTTAAAACAGTATGCGGGCAAAAAATTTGGAGAAGACTTCTTCAATAAATATATCTACAATAGCGAAATGCCAAAATACGAACCGCTTTTGGCCAAAATGGGGATCAATATTTCAAGAAAAGCAGAGGAAGCTGATCTGGGAATTTCCGTAGAAAATAAAGATAGCATGGTGGTTATGACGAATAATCCTAAAATAGGAACATCAGCTTATAAAGGAGGTTTGGATAAAGGTGCTAGAATTCTAGCCATTAACGAGCAAATTGTAGAAAACACAGAAGAATTCAAGAAAATAACTTCAGCATTAAAACCTGATGAAGAAATTAGCATCAAATTCAGCATTTATGGAGAAGAAAAAACTACTGAATTAATTGTAGGCAGTAATCCTTCTTACGAAATAAAAATAAACGCCGATGCAAAGAAAAAGGAAGTCAAAAATCGTGAAAAATGGCTTTCAGGGAAGTAAAGTTTAAGGCTTACAGTTCACAGTAATCTTTAAAAATAGAAAAAGCCTGTTGCAATTGCAACAGGCTTTTTTATATAATATCAAAAATATATTAGTCGGCTAGAATGATCGCTTTATTATCTTTCATTTCTAACACTCCACCTTTAATATGGTAGAATAATTCTTTTCCTTCTTGTTTAAAATCTGAAGACAACTTTGAAGTCACCTCAGCATTTGAAGCAGCAAGGTTAATCTTAACCGTGCCATCTGTCAAAGTAGAAACGATTGGTGCGTGATTGTTCAGCATCTGAAACTCACCATCAATCCCCGGTACTTTTACAGCATCCACTTCGGCTTGAAAAACGACTGCTTCTGGAGTTACGATTTCTAAATACATAGTTATTAGTATTGAGTACTGAGTATTGAGTAGATAACTTCGAGTTCCCTCTACTTATCTATTCACTTATCACTACTTTATTATGATTCAGCTAGCATTTTCTCTCCAGCCTCGATCGCTTCTTCGATAGTACCTTTAAGGTTAAAAGCTGCTTCTGGTAAGTGATCTAACTCACCATCCATAATCATATTAAATCCTTTGATAGTATCTTTAATATCTACAAGCACTCCTTTAAGACCTGTAAACTGCTCTGCAACGTGGAATGGCTGAGAAAGGAAACGTTGCACACGTCTTGCACGTGATACCGCAAGTTTATCCTCTTCAGAAAGCTCTTCCATACCAAGAATCGCAATAATATCTTGTAATTCTTTATAACGCTGTAATAATTCTTTTACTCTTTGTGCACAATCGTAATGATCGTTACCTAAAATATCTGGAGCAAGAATTCTTGAGGTAGAATCCAAAGGATCTACCGCTGGATAAATACCTAGCTCTGCAATTTTACGAGAAAGTACTGTTGTTGCATCCAAGTGAGCAAAAGTTGTCGCTGGAGCAGGATCGGTAAGGTCATCCGCAGGAACGTAAACCGCCTGTACAGATGTAATCGAACCATTTTTAGTTGAAGTAATTCTCTCCTGCATTGCACCCATCTCTGTAGCAAGCGTTGGCTGATAACCTACCGCTGAAGGCATACGACCAAGAAGTGCTGACACCTCTGAACCTGCCTGAGTAAAACGGAAAATATTATCTACGAAGAAAAGAACATCTTTACCTTGAGCTTCACCAGCACCATCACGGAAGTATTCTGCAATAGTAAGACCAGATAAAGCGACGCGCGCGCGTGCTCCCGGTGGCTCATTCATCTGTCCAAATACGAAAGTAGCTTTAGATTCCTTCATTACTTTCTTATCTACTTTCTTAAGATCCCATCCTCCATCTTCCATGGAATGCATAAAATCGTCACCGTATTTGATAATACCAGATTCAAGCATCTCTCTAAGAAGGTCATTCCCTTCACGAGTACGCTCGCCTACACCGGCAAATACAGAAAGACCACCATGGCCTTTCGCTATGTTGTTAATTAATTCCTGAATAAGTACAGTTTTACCAACACCAGCACCACCAAATAATCCAATTTTACCACCTTTTGCATAAGGCTCGATAAGATCGATTACTTTAATACCAGTAAATAAAACTTCAGTAGAAACAGATAAGTCTTCGAATTTTGGAGCATCACGGTGAATCGGAAGTCCATCTTTCCCTGCTTTCGGTAAGTTTCCTAAACCGTCGATAGCATCACCTACCACGTTAAAAAGACGTCCGTAAACATCATTACCAATAGGCATTTGGATAGGAGCTCCGGTAGCTACAACTTCTACACCACGGCTTAACCCATCTGTAGAATCCATAGAGATAGCTCTTACAGTTTCTTCTCCAATATGCGTTTGAACCTCTAAAACTAAAATAGAACCATCTTCCCTTTTAATCTCCAAAGAATCGTAAATCTTTGGTAATTCTACGTTCTCTGCGCTGAAGGAAACATCAACTACAGGGCCAATAACCTGGGCAACTTTACCTGTTACTTTAGACATTATTAATTTCTTTAATGTTTTTTATTTAAATCTAACTGCAAACCTATCTAACTGATTCATAAATCTATAAAATAAAACAGGCCACAAATTTGGCTGCAAAGATAGTTTTTTCTTTATAATTTCATACTTCCATGTAAATAACTTTTTTTATAGTTCAAAAAGTTATCCATGAAGCACTAAAACTACTAAAAAATTTTAGAAAAATTATCCTGCGCTATCCTTACTCTACCGTTACCGATTTTGCAAGATTTCTTGGCTGATCTACATTCTTACCAAGCATTACTGCTATATGATAAGAAAGTAATTGTAACGGAATTGTTGTTAATAACGGAGTAAAAGACTCTATAGTTTCAGGAATTTCAATTACATGATCGGCAATCTCTTTAACTTCAGTATCGCCCTCAGTAACTAAGCTAATTATCTTTCCTTTTCGAGATTTTATTTCCTGAATATTACTAACTACTTTTTCGTAATGTCCTTTACGAACAGCAATTACTACAACTGGCATTTCTTCATCGATTAGTGCAATAGGACCATGCTTCATTTCTGCGGCTGGATAACCTTCAGCATGGATATAAGAAATCTCCTTTAACTTCAACGCGCCTTCTAATGCTACAGGAAAATTATAACCTCTTCCCAGGTAAATACAATTTCGAGTATCCTTATAGGTTTCAGCAATCTCCTTGATAATCTTATCTGATTTCAAAAGACTTTCTATTTTCTGCGGAATTGCTTCTAACGCCTGAAGATGAAATCTGAAGTCTGAATCTGAAATCGTTCCTTTATATTTTCCAAGCTTTAACGCCATTAGGGTTAAAACCGTAATTTGAGTTGTAAATGCTTTTGTTGAAGCTACCCCAATTTCTGGTCCCGCATGAGTGTACGCGCCCGCGGTAGTTTCTCTAGAAATGGATGAACCTACTACATTACAAACACCAAATACAAAAGCACCTTTTTCTTTCGCTAATTTAATAGCGGCCATAGTATCTGCTGTTTCCCCACTTTGGGAAATAGCTATAACAACATCATCTTCAGTAATAACAGGGTTTCTATATCTAAATTCTGAAGCATATTCTACCTCAACAGGAATTCTGGCCATATCCTCAAAAGCATATTCGGCTACTAAACCGGCATGCCAAGATGTACCACATCCTACAATTAAGATTCGATTAGCTTTGGCGATACGTTCTATATTATCGTCTACACCGGCCATTTTTATAATTCCCTGGTCGGCTAACAAGCGCCCTCTATATGTATCTCTTATAGCGTTAGGTTGCTCGTATATTTCTTTAAGCATAAAGTGATCGTAACCACCTTTTTCTATTTGCTCAAGATTCAATTGAAGTTCGTGAACGTAAGCAGCAACTTCAGAATCATTATGAATTTTACGAACCTTAACATCCTTTCCATTTCTTACAACCGCCATTTCTCCGTCTTCCAGATAAATAGCGTTATTGGTGTAAGCTATAAATGGTGAAGCATCTGAGGCTATAAAATATTCATTTTCACCTATCCCAATTGCTAAAGGACTTCCTAGTCTTGCGACTACAATTTCATCGGGCTTTCTTTTATCAAAAACAGCAATTGCATAAGCGCCTACTGTTTGATTTAACGCTATCTGAACAGCTTTACCTAACTTTACTCCTTCATTTTTGATAACATCTTCAATAAGATTCACCAAAACTTCAGTATCGGTATCACTTTGAAAAGTATAGCCACGCTTTTTCAATTCTTTACGAAGCGAATCGTAATTTTCAATAATTCCGTTATGAATTATAGCAAGATTACCAGAATTTGAAAGATGTGGATGCGAATTAATATCATTGGGTTGACCATGAGTTGCCCATCGCGTATGGCCTATTGCAATAGAGCCATTAGAAGTTATAGATTCCTGAACTTTCTTTTCAAGATCAGCTACTTTTCCCTTGGTTTTACAAACCTTAAGCTGTTCACCATCATAAAGCGCTATACCTGCACTATCATAGCCACGGTATTCTAATCGCTTTAAACCTTCTATAACTACATTATAAGCATCTCTATGCCCAATATATCCAACTATTCCGCACATATAAGATTTGGTTTACTGGTCTGCGTCTGTATAGTATATTCTTAACTTAAATCTTCTATCCTCGTTCGATGCTTCAGATCCGTAAAAAACAGCTCCCTCTGGAGTAATTGCTGAAGCAGCCGGAACAACATCTAATTTATTATCGCCAGTTAACACTGGAGTACTTTCTTTTGCAGCGATATTACCAGCCTGATTAATATTGGAAGTTACTGCTATCCCCAATCTCACATTACTAGAATCATTTTCTATCAAATTGAAGATATGTTGTGTTAATCTTAAAGTGTATTTTGTAACTCCCGTTTCCTCATCTGTTTCTGGCTTAGAAGAAAATATTAATCTGGAATTAAAAGCATTCTGATTTACGTCACTTTGATTTATATTATAATCAACTAAAACCGAATTATTATCTATATCATAGAGATAAATTCGCGATGGTTCTTCAGCACCGCCCATTTCATCACTTTTAAGATACAACTCAAGATTTGCTTCATTAATAATAAGATTTTCAGCTCTTAAATCTTCCAATTCTACGTCATTAAAAAGCTCTACAACTCCAATAGTTCCTTCACCTCCGTCAATATAAAGATTATCTGATCTATTAGCAATATCCTCTTGAACTTGCTGAGGGTACTCTCCTTTAAAGGTATTTACTCTATTACCAGTAAAGTTTAATCCAAGACTGTCTATTACTTTTACATCTACAGTTTGATCTTCATCGTCTGTAGTTTCTTCTTCGTAAGAATAGTACATTTTCACACCAGAACTTGAAGCAAAATTGAAAAGAATCATACTTCCACTATTCCCAACAGGCTCCGCCTTAAGAAAAAGTCCTCTGAAATAATCTTTGAAATTACTTTGACTTGATAATTCTTGACTTCCTTCTTTATCAAATATTTTCTGCTGAAAAAATTCTTTATCTAACTTAACTCGCAATGAAGGCGCATTGTAAACAGTGTCATTTTCACCTTCTCCATTGGGTCTTATAATCCGTATTCTATTTGCTGAAGGAGTAAAATTCTCATTCACATAAATAGGATCGTCATTTAAGAATTGCTCAAATACATCCTGTTGATCTGAATAGTATTTTTGTCTTTTCTCAAAGTTTTGGTCGGGATCATAATCGCTTAAAAAGTAATTTGACTCATAGATACTTAATTTAAAAGCTCCACTACCATAAATACTATCTAGTGTATATTCTGAATCCCCGTCTGCGTTTCTTGTTTCTCTACTATAATATGGCATATTAAGCACCACACTATCTAAAATTGCACCATCAGGAAATTGTGGTGAAGTTTGAGAGATACTCACTTGCGAAAGCACACTGGCTAATTTTTGCCCAAAAACGGGATGATTATAAACCCCTAAAAGTCTGGGATAGTGAGTAATCTGATTAGGACTTACTCCTACCAAAAAATTTCGGTTAGACTCGATCGATTTTAAATCGACAGTATAGGCATTGATGTCGTATTCACGCACCTCTACGCCAGATGGATTTCCGATAACCTCTCCACCAACATTACTAAAATCTTCATCGCAAGATGCTAAAAGAAAAATAACAACAGGAACTGTTGCTATTTTTAAAATCCTTCTGTATAAATTCATGTAAATAAGAATTACTATTCCGCTAATACTTTTGTAGTGTAAAAATCTTGATATGCTTGCGAGAACTCTTCTCTTGTTTTGTAAGGAAGTAAAGGCTTATTGATTTTCTTCAAATAATCTAATAAATCTTCTGGAAGATCATCACTTCCAACGATCAGAGCGTCTGAGTTATCTGCAGCTGTTTTTGCTAAATTCACAAAACTTGGCTCCTTCAGGTGCTTAAGATCTCTCTTTTCCATTCCGTCAAACAAGATTTTCTCTCTCATCTCTTCATCTAACGTTCCTTCAAAGTTTTCATTGTAAATAGACGTAACTATTTTTGCATCTTTAAAAAGAGGCTCATTACCATAATAATTTCTCAAATATAACGGCAACATATACGCCAGCCAACCATGTACGTGAATAACGTCTGGAGACCAGTTTAATTTCTTCACCGTTTCGATCACACCTTTTGCAAAAAATATAGCGCGTTCGTCATTGTCATCAAAAAGATTTCCATCTTCATCAGTCAATGTTGCCTTTCTCTTAAAATAATCTTCGTTATCTATAAAATAAACCTGCATTCTCTCTTTTGGGATCGAAGCAACTTTTATGATTAGCGGCATATCTAAATCATTAATCACCATATTCATCCCGGAAAGCCTAATAACTTCATGAAGTTGATGGCGGCGCTCATTAATATTACCAAATCTTGGCATAAAAATTCGAATTTGCCCTCCAAGGTTATTCACCATTTTTGCGGCTTCAAAAGATGTGGATGATATTTCGGTTTCAGGTAAGTAAGGTATAACTTCAGACGAGACGTACAATATCCTCTTATCTTTCATATAATTTTTTCTTTAAAGTGCGATTGCGAACAAAAAACACGCAAAATTACAAAATTTTATGCAGATTGCCAGAGATATATTAAGTTTGCACGCTGTTAATTTTAATTTACAATGCAGGTTTTTAAAGAAAAGGAACGGCTAAGGACTACCTTAGCAAACATAAAGTCGGCCAACAAAACAGTTGGTTTAGTACCCACTATGGGTGCTTTGCACGATGGTCACTTGTACCTTGTTAATGAAGCTTTTAAATCCTGCGATCAGGTAGTTGTAAGCATATTTGTTAACCCTACTCAGTTTGACAATCCAAGCGATTTGGAAAAATATCCAAGAGACCTGAAAAAGGACATTGATCTTATCCGAAAAATATCTGAAAATATTATCGTTTTCACTCCAAATGCTAACGAATTGTACGACAGTGAAGTGATTTCACAACATTTTGACTTCGAAGGATTAGACAATGTGATGGAAGGGAAACATCGAAACGGACATTTTGACGGAGTAGGAACTGTAGTTAAACTTTTATTTGAAACCGTAGAACCAGACAAGGCTTTTTTTGGTGAAAAAGATTATCAGCAATTACAAATTATTAAAAGACTTACCAAAATAGAGCGTATTCCCGTAGAGATCATAGGATGCCCTATTCTTAGAGAAGAATCTGGTCTTGCAAGGAGTAGTAGAAACGAACGACTTAATGACTTGCAAAGGGAAAAAGCTGCCTTTATCTATGAAACATTAAAAGAAACTCAAACGTTATTTGGCACAGAAAGTGCAAATTATATTAATGATTGGGTAGAACAACAATTCAAAAATTATCCATTTTTAGAACTGGAATATTTTGAAATATCCGATGCTGAAACTTTAAAAGAAATAACAGAAAAAAGAGAAGGAACATCTTACCGAGCTTTTATCGCTGCGTATGCAGGTGATATTAGGCTTATAGACAACCTTGCTCTTAATAATTAAAAATCATGCAAGTTCACGTAGTAAAATCTAAAATTCATCGTGTAAAAGTAACCGGCGCCGATCTAAATTATATTGGCAGCATCACCATAGATGAGGATCTAATGGATGCAGCAAATATTATTGAAGGTGAAAAAGTTCAAATTGTAAATAATAACAATGGCGAGCGTTTAGAGACTTATGCTATCCCGGGACCAAGAAATTCTGGCGAAATCACCTTAAATGGTGCTGCAGCAAGAAAAGTGGCTAAAGGAGATGTGCTAATTTTAATCTGCTATGCCTTAATGGATTTCGAAGAAGCTAAAGCTTTTAAGCCGGCTATTGTTTTCCCTAACGAAGAAAATAATCTGCTTAACTAAAAATAACTTTTTTGAATAGTAAGATTAAAAATATACTAAAAACAATAATCCCCCTTTTGCTGGGGATTTTTTTAATTTGGTATAGCTATAACAGCGCCACACCGGCAGAGCGCGCCGAGCTGATTCTCAATATCAAAAAAGCTGATCCATTTTGGGTCATTCTCTCTTTAGTTTTAGGAACTTTAGCGCATCTTTCCAGGGCTTATCGATGGAAGTTTATGCTCGAACCTTTAGGATATAAGCCTAAACTTAGAAATAGCTTTATGGCTGTTATGGCGGGATATCTTGCTAATCTGGGCATTCCAAGATCAGGAGAATTTTTAAGAGCTGCGACTCTAAAAACGTACGAAGAGATCCCTGTAGAAAAAGGCTTTGGAACAATTATATCAGAGCGTCTAGCAGATCTTGTTATTCTAATGGCTATAATTTCTCTTGCGGTTATTTTACAAACCGATCATGTCCTCAGCTACTTTTCAGAAAATGATATTAATCCCATATTTACCATAGGCATCTTTGTTGTACTTGTGATTTTGGGAACTATTACTCTTATTCTAATTAAAAAATCTAAGCTTCCTATTCTTAGAAAGATAAAGAACTTTGCCAAAGGCATTCTCGAGGGTATGCGCAGTATACTTAACATGCGTCAAAAATGGGCATTTATTTTTCATACGTTGTTTATCTGGACAATGTATGTGATGATGTTTTACGTTGCTACTTTTGCAATCCCTGAAACTAGCGAGGTTGGCTTTAGTGCAATTTTAGCCGCATTCGTGGTTGGCTCTTTTGCGATCTCAGTAACCAATGGCGGCATAGGAGTATATCCTATTGCTATTGGCGGAGTCTTAACACTTTTTAGTATATCTAAGCAAGGCGGGGAAGCATTTGGCTGGGTAGTTTGGGCATCCCAAACGCTTTTAAACCTTGTCCTTGGTGGACTTTCATTTATTTTCTTGCCGATCCTAAACAGAAGGAAATAATTATATATATTGAAGTCCGCTAAATAAACACCTATGATAAAAAATCTACTTCTAGCAGTAGTCATTATCTTCCCATGGATGATTTCTGCTCAAACTACCTACGAAACAGTATCTTCAGATAAGCTTGGCACAAGTCGGGAAATTAAAATCCAATTACCCAGAAACTACGAAGCTAATAAGGAAAAATTATACCCTGTAATGTTAGTTCTGGATGGTGATTATTTATTTGAGCCTGTAGCAGGCATGATCGATTTCTATTCCTACTGGGAAGACGCTCCAGAAATGATCGTAGTTGGCGTTAATCAAAATAAAAGCAGGGAAGCCGATTCTTATTATGATGAAGAGCGTTACTTGCCAAGTGAAGAAGGAGCTGCTTTTTTTGAATTCTTAGGTATGGAACTCATGAAAAGTATTGCTGAAAATTATCGTGTTGCGCCTTTTCATGTGATTGTTGGGCACGATCTTACTGCCAATTTCATGAATTACTATCTTTTAAAAGACAATCCAATATTTGATGCTTATATAAATCTAAGCCCAGATTATGCGCCTAAAATGACAGTAAGATTAAATGAAGTTTTTCAAAAAACTGAAAAAAGGATTTGGTATTATCTCGCTACGGGATCAGATGATATTCCGCAGTTACAGGAATCTATTATAACATTTGATGGTTTACTGAAAGATCTCAATAACACGCAAATTGAATATGATTTTGATAACTTCGAAAATTCAACACATTATTCTTTAGTAGGTAAAGCAATTCCTGCAGCTATAGATAATATATTCGAAATCTATCGCCCTATTTCTCAAAAAGAATATCAAACTAAATTGCTTCAAACCAGTATTAGCCTATCAGAATATTTAGAAGACAAATACAGCACTATAAACGAGCTTTTTGGTTTAGAAAAGCAAATTCGCCTTAATGACTTTTTAGCTATAAATCAGGCTATAGAGAAAACGAGACGTTGGGACGATTTTAAAGGCTTAAGCAAATTGGCTGCCGATCATTATCCTAACACAATGCTAGCTACTTATTTTGAAGCAAGGTGGGAAGAAGAAACTGGTAACCCGCAACGCGCTATAAAGACCTATCAAAAAGCCTACAGCCAAAAGCCTATTTCATTTCTTACGACAGATTTTATGCTGGAAAGAGCCAATGAAATTAAAAAAGCCAATCGTTAATAATTATCTTTGCAGCTATGGCGAAGGTAAAAACAGCTTATTATTGTCAAAACTGCGGCGCGCAATACGCTAAATGGCAGGGACGATGTAATTCTTGCGGAGATTGGAATACTATTGTAGAAGAGGTAATTGAAAAACCAGACAAAAAAGACTGGAAAACCTCAGCAAAGACCGAGAAAAAAAGAGCGGCTAAACCTCTACGTCTTAACGAAATTGAAACTGCTCCCGAATATCGTTGGAAAACCGGAAATACAGAATTAGATCGTGTATTAGGTGGCGGCTTGGTTCCAGGCTCGCTAACTCTTCTTGGCGGAGAACCGGGAATAGGAAAAAGTACGCTATTATTACAAATTTCGCTTAGTTTCCCTTACAAAGTACTATACGTTTCAGGAGAGGAAAGTCAGCAGCAAATAAAAATGCGGGCAGAGCGTATCGATCCAAATTCGACAAATTGCTATATTCTTACTGAAACAAAAACACAAAGTATATTTAGGCAAATTGAAGAAGTCTCTCCAGAAGTTGTCATTATCGATTCCATCCAAACTATACACAGTGATTACATCGAAAGCGCTCCCGGAAGTATTTCTCAAATTCGAGAATGTACGGCAGAATTAATAAAATTCGCTAAAGAAAGTAATGTTCCCGTAATTCTTATTGGGCATATCACTAAAGAAGGTAGCATTGCCGGCCCAAAAGTATTAGAACACATGGTAGATACGGTACTTCAGTTCGAAGGAGATCGTAATCATGTATACCGAATTTTACGTGCTAATAAAAACCGCTTCGGAAGCACACACGAACTAGGCATCTACGAAATGCAAGGCAGCGGACTTCGAGAAGTTTCTAACCCTTCAGAAATTTTAATTAGTAAACATCAAGACGATTTAAGTGGTACCGCAATAGCTTCCACCTTAGAAGGGATGCGGCCTTTAATGATCGAGATACAGGCTTTGGTGAGTTCCGCGGTTTATGGGACACCGCAACGTTCTGCAACCGGTTATAATGTTAAGCGTTTAAATATGTTATTAGCGGTTTTAGAAAAACGTGCTGGTTTTCGATTAGGCGCAAAAGATGTTTTTCTGAATATTACTGGCGGAATTAGCGTAGATGATCCCGCAATTGATCTTGCTGTTGTCGCGGCTATTCTCTCGTCTAACGAAGATATTGCTATTGAAAAAGATATTTGTTTTGCTGCTGAAGTTGGTTTAGCCGGAGAAATACGCCCCGTAACTCGTGCCGACCAAAGAATTCTTGAAGCTGAAAAACTAGGTTTTGCCAAAATTATGATCTCCACGCAAAGCAAACTCCCTAAATCTGATTATGCGATTAAGGTAATACGTGTTTCAAAAATTGAAGATGTAGTAGGCCATTTATTTGAATAAATATGGCACAGTTACTGCACCTATTCAACTGAAAAAGAAAAAATTAGACGTTGAAGCATTTTCTATATTATTTATTAACAATTGCAGTTTTTGCCTCGTGCTCGCGATTAAATAAAGCAACCGACTTTATTACCAATCCCAGCGCAAAGGAAATTTATAAAAGAGATTATAATATTTCAGATGAGTTATTTGCAATCTGGGAACAACAACACGAGTTAGGATTAAAAGACAGCGTAAAAATCGAACTTCCTTATGGCGAAAATGGTCATTTTATGCCTAAATCTTTTCCGGTTTATGCCTACGAGCTCGATTTAAACACTGGAGAAATTTTTGATTTTGAAATTTTCACTGACTCTTTAGAAGATCTGGTTTTTATTGATTTCTATAAAATTTCAGAAGACAGCATTCAGCATTTTAAAAAAATTGAGAGTGCTGAAATTGATCAAAAATTATTTCAGTATGAAATTAAATCCTCTGGACGTTACAAAATAGTGATTCAACCCGCTATAGAAAATCAATCAGATTTCGTATTCAAATTCAATAAAAAACCTGCTTATTTTTTTCCGGTAGCAGATGGTAAAAACAGGAATATCCAGAGTTATTGGGGCGCTACTCGCGACGGAGGTGCCAGAAGTCATGAAGGTATTGATATTTTTGCCGATCGCGGTACTCCTGCAATCGCCGCAACAAATGGAAGAATTGGTTTTACCGGCGAAAAAGGTTTAGGAGGTAAACAGGTTTGGCTTCGTGATACTAAAAGAGGACAATCGCTGTATTACGCGCACTTGGATAGCATTTCAGTTGCCTCTGGAAACGTAAAAGCAGGTGATACTCTTGGATTTGTAGGAAATACCGGAAATGCAAGAACTACGCCGCCACACTTACATTTTGGAATCTATAAGCGCGGAGCAATAAATCCGCTTCATTTTGTACAACAATCAGAATCTTTTAAACCGAAAATCGAAGAATTCAGTAAAAAATCAACCAATCTGATTATTAATAGTAGTATTGCGAATCTTAGAGATAAGCCCACTACTTCGAAATCTCAAATCTTAGGACAAGGAAAAAACAAAGATACGCTTCAGCTTTTAGGCAAAACAGGAGAATGGTTTCATGTTCGACCTAAAAACAAAAGCGCATCTTTTATACATCAAAGTTTAGTTGCTCCGTTATAATTCCAGCCTACAGCTGTTAGCTATCAGCCCTCGGCTATTAAAAAACTTCTTAGAAATATCGAATCTTAATTCATGTTTCGTAATGATTCTTATATCTAAAAGCGAAGCGATCTAATGTCTAACTTACGGTGCCGGATTTGGATATTTTTCGTGTACTTTTTCGATATCTTCTAAAACTTCCTTGGAAAGCTCCAAATTAATACTTGCGATATTTTCTTTAAGCTGCTCCATTTTAGTAGCGCCAATGATATTACTAGTCACAAAAGGCTGCTGATTTACAAAAGCTAAAGACATTTGCGCCATAGACAATTCGTGTTTCACAGCAACTTCTTTATAAGCTTTGGTTGCTTTTACTGCTACTTCTCCGGAATATCTACCGTACTGCGGAAACAAACTTAATCTTGTATTTTCAGCAATACCATTTATATGTTTTCCAGAAAGCGTTCCCATCCCTAATGGAGAATAAGGCAATAAACCAACATTTTCACGATGCAATACTTCAGTAAGACCTACTTCGTCTTTTCGATTCAATAAACTATATGGATTTTGAACGGTGATCATTTTCGGTAAATCATGAAGTCGACTTTCTTCTAGAAACCGACTTAACCCGTAAGCTGTTTCATTCGATAAACCAACATGACGAATTTTACCCGCTTTCACTTGCTCCTGAAGATTCTCCAGTACTTCTTTAAAATTATCATTCCATTCTTCATCTTCCTTGTGCGTATAGCCTAGCTTTCCGAAGAAATTAGTATTTCGCTCTGGCCAATGTAATTGATAAAGATCTAAATAATCGGTATTTAAACGTTGCAAACTCTTATCGATAGCATCATTAACAGCTACTTTGTTAAATCCCATATTTTCTCTTACGTGAGATACCATATCTGCCGGACCTGCTATTTTAGAAGTCAAAACAATATCTTTTCTTCTTTCCGTCTTTTTTAGCCAGCTACCGATAATCTTCTCTGTGCTTCCTTGAGTTTCTGGTTTTGCTGGTACCGAGTACATCTCGGCCGTATCCATAAAGTTCACACCTTGATCTAGCGCATAATCGATCTGCTCGTGACCTTCAGCTTCTGTATTTTGTTCTCCCCAGGTCATTGTGCCTAGACAAATCTTACTAACTTTTATATCTGTACCGGGTAGTGTGGTATATTTCATAGCTTTTTAATTTAAAATTCTTACTTCTTCAAACAAAGGTGAAAAAAGAAATGCCCTTCTGAAAACTTCAAAAGGACATTTCAATTTAATTAACTTTAGTCCGAATTTACTCTACTTCATTTAAAAGTTTTGTAACCTCATCCAACTTCGGCGTTAATATTACTTCTATTCTTCTATTCTTTGCTTTTCCTTCCGCAGTATCATTCGATGCCACTGGCGCATATTCACCTCGACCTGCTGCAGTTAAATTTTGCGGATCTATTGAATTATTTTCTCTCAAAATCTGAACAATTGCTGTTGCCCTCTTAGTAGAAAGGTCCCAGTTATCTTTTAAAGCTCCGTTACCTCCATAAGGCACATTATCGGTATGCCCTTCGATTAACACACTAATATCTGGATTTTGAGCAAGTACATTCCCCAATTGGTTAACCGCTTTACGACCATCTGTATTTACCGCCCAACTACCAGAACTAAATAGTAATTTATTCTCCATAGACACATAAACTTTACCGTCCCTTTGCTCTACGGTAAGCCCTTTACCTTCAAAATCGGTAAGTGCTTTGGACACCGCTTCTTTAAGGGCGTTCATTTTTGCATCTTTTGCAGCGATAAGCCCTTCCAGTTCATTGATTCTTTGGGAACGTGCCTGCAAATCTTTTTGTAATTTCTCTAGTCTTGCCTGTTCTGCTGCTAAGGTTTTTTCTTTATCCTCTAACTGCGATAATAAGTCTCTGTTTTGCCTAGAATTTTCAGCAATAGCCTGAGAGGAATTCTTCTCTAAAGCATCGTAAGAGCTTTTTAGATTATCGTAATTACTTTGCAAACTCGCCAACTGATCTTTTAATTGATCACGTTCAGAAGTTAGCGTTTGATGCTCCGATTTTAACTCGGCAAGTTCTTCATCTACCCCTTCAAGACGACCAACTTCACTTTTTAGTTCGCGATTTTCTCGCTTAAGATCGGCATGGCGACTTTCAAGATCTTTATAAACTTTAGAGGAAACACAAGAGGTTAGCATTAAAGTGCTTCCTGCAATAGCTAATATGGTTTTTTTCATTTTTTTTGGATTTTTATCTTTCAAGCTCTACTAATATAGGACAATGATCACTATGATGAGCTTCTGGTAATATAACGGCACGTTTCAATTTTTCTTGTAATGGTTCTGCAACTAAATTATAATCGATTCTCCATCCTTTATTATTTGCCCGTGCATTGGCGCGATAACTCCACCAGGAATATTGATCTGGCTCGGTATTAAAATGTCGGAAACTATCAATAAATCCGCTTTTCATAAAATTATCGATCCATTCTCGTTCTACCGGAAGAAATCCCGATGTATTTTTTAAACGTACCGGATCGTGAATATCTATCGCTTCATGACAGATATTATAATCTCCGCAAATAATTAGATTAGGAACTACTTGTTTGAGATCGTTAATATAATTCTGAAAATCGGCCATAAACTGAAGCTTAAATTCTAGTCTATTAATGTTGGTTCCTGATGGCAGGTATAAGCTCATTACCGAGCAATGATCAAAATCGGCTCGAATATTACGGCCCTCAAAATCCATATAATCGATCCCGGTCCCATATTCTATATGATTAGGTTCGATTTTACTTAAAATAGCAACGCCGCTATAGCCTTTTTTCTGCGCCGGATACCAATATTGGTAAGGATAACCAGCTTCTGTAAATTCCTCTAAATTTAATTGATCGGGATTTGCTTTAATTTCCTGCAAGCATATCACATCTGGATTTGCCTGTTGTATCCAATCCAGAAATCCTTTTCTAACTGCTGCCCTAATTCCGTTTACGTTATATGAAATAATTTTCATGAAGTTCGATTTTGGGCAAAAATAACCTTCTTAATAGTTATTACAATAAACTCTCTATTATTCCCTTCTATTTCACAATAAATCGTTTCACTTTTCCCACTTTTCTTGTACCTATACGCACCAAATAAACACCACGTGCCGCATAAGACATATCAAGGTCATAGACATATCCATCTTGGCTATTTTCAACCTTATTTTCTAGCATTTTTTGGCCAAGCACATTGTGTACTGTAATTCGCAGTGGCTCGTTATAACTGGTTTCTAAAACGACGCGATATTGATCATTATTTTCATCTAACACTAACAACTCGGCTTCATTCAGAATAAAATCCTCGATATCTAAATCAGAATCAATAATATTTACTGAATAATCGTGTGTTGTACCATACTCCATTACACTGCAAGGACTATTTAGATCTCCATCATAACTGGTATCCCCAGCTCGTATTCTTAACAAATGCTGCCCTAGAGGTGCATCTTCAGGAAGACTAAAATCATAAGAATAAGAAGTACTTGGATTTAAAAGTGGTATATCAGTAAAAATGCGCTCATCTGACTCGAAAGATCCGTTATCATCTAAGTCTATCCACATAGAAAATTTTTCTTCCTCTTCATCTGCATCGAAAAAAGTTTGAACCGTAAGCGTGTAATTATTTTGGGCACGATCAAGATTTGTTGAAAAACCGATATAATCGTTATAACCATCGCTACAAGGAATTCTTTCATTTAAAATATCACCAAGCTGAAAGTAGGAAATTCCGTCGCCAAAAGAACAATTTGAACCTTCGGGTATACAGTTTAAACTTGCTACAGAAATTTGCTCAGTATCATTCGTTGGATCGAAATCATCTTCTAATGCAGTCCCCGAACTAATACGATAACGCCCATTACCAGAAAGATCAGTAGTTTGTTGAAAGCTAAAAACTGCTTTTTCGCCAACAGGAATGCTTCCAGGATAAATTTCTTCTATGCGATTGTTATTTCCTTTCTGAAACCATATTGGGATATTGCTTTGTTCTTCTCCCCCAAAATTCTCTATAGTTACCGTAATTCTTTCGCTATTCCCTAGATTTTCTCGGGTCACAGGGGCATTGATATCGGTAACCCCAACATCTTTTGGGGGCAAATTCCGTATAAATCTTGTGATAGTATCATTTTCTGAATTTTGATCTCCTTCTAAACTTGTTCTTGCAAAAACCTCGTAACGCCTACCTGTTTCAGAAAAATCTGCGGTTTCTGAGAACGTAAATTCTTTTGAAGAAGAACCTTCAATTCTATCGCTAAAAATTTCTGTTACGGTTTGCCCGTTAAGCGTATAACTAACAGGAATATCAGATTGTGAATTGGCTCCAAAATTCCTCAAGGTCACCGTTATTCTTTCATTTTCCCCAAGGCTCGCATCGATTGGTGCAGAAATTTCAGTAATTCCAACATCGGCAGTTACATCTGGCGCCAGCTTAAATTTAGCAATTCTATTAATTCGGTTATTGCCTTCAAAGTATTCAGCATTATGCCAAAATGTTAAACCATCAAGCGGATCTACAGTGAGATGCGCATAATCTCCATATCTTGTACTAGGATTAGGACTATTACCTTCTACAATACTTTGCTCCTCTAGCGTCATTATCCCCAATTGGTCACCACTATATCTTCCGGTATATCTTATGGAAGGAAAGATAGGCGTGGCTGGACTATCATCTAAAATAGTAAAACCTAAACCGATATTACCCTGATCATCAATACCGATACTTCCGCTAAAACGATCGCTTTTATCGGGTGCATAAGTGCCTTCCTGGTAAACGCTCCATTCACCACTGTCATTATATTGTCGCAATTCGTACCATCTTATCCCTGCGTGTTCTGCCTGGGTAGGGTCTACATCTACCACGAAATTCATTACTACTGAATTATGATCGACAAATCTTCGGTACTGCGTCATGTACATCATTGTTGCCTGCAAAGCATCAATATCAGGACCGTTACCTGGCTGCGCCAGATTGCTAAAGGAACCTCCATCGAAAGTGGCTGTAAATGGTGAAACACCGCTGGCTGAACCTAATTCCTGAGATTCTTCGATAGTTGAATTAGACAAATCTTCCCAATCTACATTAACCAACCAGATTTTTAAATGATCCTCTGGCACTCCCGCCCATGCATCATCCTGAAGATAAATTATTGGAGCATTCCCTCTAGGCGGCATGTTATCGCCCATAGCATTAAAACCTGCCGGACTATAAAATCCGTTTGTTTCTATCCCAGGTAAAGGAAAAGACACAAATTGCGCTGTTTCGCCAACAAGCATTTTATCGCGTTCCATCACATAGATTACCTGACTTTCGTCTGCTGTATTAGAACTTTTGTTAGTGGTTATATAATATCCATCACTCCAGACTGAAATTTTAGGATAATCGGGCAGCACATCATTTGTAGAAAATCGATACGTATACCAGCCATCATTAACTGGATCTGGACCTTTGGAAACAGCAATTAAAAAACTATCGGGAGTATCGCTAAACTGACTTATTAAAAATCGATCGGCAAATTGATCGTAGACAACAATGGGATCTCCTAATGTTTCACCTTCAAATTCACCTCCAATACTAGCCAAAGAAGCCGGCTGCATAAGAATATTGCCTTCTTTATCGTATATCGAAAAAGCAGAATTCCATGCATTTAAATAATGATTTAGACCAGCTACCCCGGTAGGATCCGATGGTGTAGAACGCGTTGTCACACCATCAAAAGACAAAGATGGTAACCTAGAAGGCACTGCTCCTTTTTTGCTTTGCAAAGCAGGATCAATTCCTTTTGGATATCCTTTACCAGGAATTACTTTATTAATCCCGCGATTTCTAGGATTATATAATTTGTGCTCATCTTTTGGAGGCACCAATCGACTTTCTGAGATTGATGATGAAAAAATTGCTTGTGCAGAATCCCGAAAAACGGGTTTTGCTATATCCTTTTGCGCAAAAGAATTGATTTGAAAATAGAAGCAAAATAGAAGTAGTAAATAGAAATTCTTGTTCATTCGGGCATTTTAAATCTTCGCAGACTGTCTCAAAATTAAATAATTAAAGCCTTAAAATTGCTAATAATTTAATTCAATTCAGAAAATACGTTATAAAATGAAAAAAGCAGGTGCAATTTTTCACCTGCTTTTCGCCTAAATTGTATCCTGAAAGTTAATCTCTGGAACCCATAAAAATCCCGATAAAATATAATAAAGTCGCTAAAGATCCAAGCGCAGCAACTACATACGTTCTTGCCGCCCATTTTAGAGAATCCTTTGCTGCATCATGCTCATTACTGGTCAACATATTTTCAGTCTCCAACCAGGCTAAAGCTCTGTTACTTGCATCATACTCTACTGGGAGTGTTATAAAACTAAACAAAGTCCCTAGTCCAAAAAGTACAATCCCAATAAAGAATATAGTTGGTCCCATGGTGCTGGTATAAAGCAACACCAAACCTGCTAATATCACCCATTGCGATAAATTAGAAGCCACACTAACTACCGGAACCAGCGCACTTCGCATTTTTAACCAGCCATACGCATTTGCATGCTGCACTGCATGCCCACATTCATGTGCTGCTACGGCAGCTGCTGCTGCATTTCGCTGTGAATATACGCCCTCGCTAAGATTAACTGTATTTTTGCTGGGATTGTAATGGTCTGATAACATACCCGGAGTAGAGACTACTTTCACATCAGTAATCCCGTTATCACGTAACATTTTTTCAGCAATCTCTTTACCACTCATTCCATTTTGCAATTGCATTTTGGAATATTTCTTAAACTTACTTTTAAGTTTATTACTTACGTACAGGCTCACGATAAACATGATTCCTGCTATTAAATAATATCCAATCATTTTAAATTCTTTTTCAAATAACTTCAAATTACTAATAACAAAAATCCAGCCATTTTAGCTTCTAGGACACTTTGGCAAAGCTTAGAAATACTAAATTATTCTTAAGGTTTAGATTTTTAATTGATAAGATTTTTCAAATTAAGATATTAGCTATATTTGCATCAATCATCTTTAAAATAAGCCATGCAATACAAAAGAGTACTACTAAAATTATCGGGAGAAGCATTAATGGGAAATCGCCAATATGGTATCGATCCAGAGCGATTAGCTGAGTATGCTGAAGAAGTTAAATCGGTAATAGATCAAGGAATAGAAGTAGCAATTGTTATTGGTGGCGGAAACATTTTTAGAGGAGTTGCAGGTGCAAGCCGTGGTATGGATCGTGTACAAGGTGATCACATGGGAATGCTTGCTACGGTAATAAACGGTTTAGCATTACAAAGTGCCCTTGAAGATTCTGGAATCGAAACAAGATTGCAGTCGGCCATTAAAATTAATGAAGTTGCTGAGCCTTTTATTAGAAGAAAAGCAATTAGACATCTTGAAAAAGGTCGTGTAGTAATTTTTGGTGGTGGAACAGGAAATCCATATTTTACAACAGATTCTGCCGCAGTTCTTAGAGCAATCGAAATTAAAGCAGATGTAATTTTAAAGGGGACTCGTGTAGATGGAATTTACACAGCCGACCCAGAAAAAGATAAAGAAGCAACGAAATTCGATTTTATTTCGTTCGACGATGTTATTAAAAAAGGGCTAAAAGTAATGGATACCACAGCCTTTACTTTAAGCCAAGAAAACGAATTACCAATTATTGTTTTCGATATGAATACGCCGGGGAATTTAATAAAAGTGGTTACCGGAGAGAATGTGGGAACAAAAGTGAATTTATAAAAGCATACAGTTAAAATATATTAGATAATAAAATCATGGAAGAGGAAATTGAATTAATTATAGATTCTGCTGAAGAAGGCATGCAAAACGCTATTGCCCACCTTAGAAAACAACTACTAAACATTAGAGCCGGTAAAGCCAGCCCAAGTATGCTAGGAAGTGTTATGGTAGAATACTACGGTTCTCAAACCCCTTTAAATCAGGTTGCAAATGTAAATGCTCCTGATGCCCGAACAATTTCTATCCAACCATTCGAAAAAGGAACCATTCCTAATATCGAAAAAGGGATCCTACTGGCAAATCTTGGTTTTAATCCAATGAATAATGGGGAAAGCGTAATTATAAGCGTTCCGCCTCTTACAGAGGAAAGAAGAAAACAACTGGTAAAACAGGCAAAAGGTGAAGCTGAAGATGCTAAAATTGGCGTTAGAAACGATAGAAAAACAGCTAACAACGAATTGAAAAAAGCTGAAGTTTCTGAAGATTTACAGAAAAATGCAGAAGCAGAAGTTCAGGAACTTACAGATAAATATATTGCCAAGATTGAAGAAATCTTAGAGGCAAAAGAAAAAGAAATTATGACCATATAATTCGGGAATTAATGTCTTTATTTACAGTCAAATTAAGTTTGCTTTTTACTGTTTGTAGCGAAACTTAATTTGACTTTTTTTTGATGTCATTTTATAATCCGGGGATACTATATGCGATTAGTTTATACCATTCTTTTTGTCTTTTCCGGTATTTTTGTTAGCGCACAACAAATCCCGGCAAAGTAATCAATGCGATTACCGGGGAGCCGTTAGCTTATGCTAAGATCATTTTACCAGATGGCAGCCAAAAGCTTTCTAATTTAGACGGAAGCTTTAAAATAGACGCTCAAAATAAAAATGACCTAAAAATCACCATTTCTTATCTTGGTTTTTATAGTCGGAATTTTGAAATTTCTCCTAACAAAAGATTTACAGTTCTTCAGCTGTATCCAGATTATGAGAAACTAAGCACAGTTTATCTTTCTTCTTCAAAAAATCCTGCGAATGGGATTGTTCAAAAAGCCATAGCTAATAGAAATAGTAACGATCCGCAGAAGGCTTTAGATGGTTTTGAATATACTTCATATTCTAAATTTATTATCGATAATAACGAAAATCCCATTAAGCTAACTACAGATACTACAAATACTGAAATTGCTACAATAGTAAACGTGGCGCGAGCATACCTTTCAGAAAAAGTAACTAAATATTCTTACAACAAAAGAGAAGGTGAAAAAGAGGAAGTTCTAGGACTGGAAACTGCCGGCTTCGAAGAACCCATCTACGATGTAATTAGCCTTGATATTTATCCGACTTCATTTTACGAAAATAAATACTCCATTTTCCAAACAGAATATGCCGGCCCGCTTGCAGAAAATGCATTCAAAAATTACGAATATCGAATTTTAGATACTATAAATAATGATCGCCCATCTTATTTAATCTACTTTAAACCGAAAAGGGAAAAACGTATTGCCAGCCTTGAAGGTGTGATCTATTTAGACACCTTAAACTTCGGAATTCAAAAAACGGAAGCTCGTCTTATTGGCCAAATTGACCTTGAAATTAAAGAAGACTACGAATTTGCACCCTCAAAGGAGGTCTGGTTATTGAAGAAGCGAGATATTAAAATTAAACCAGGTAGTGGTGGAAAAGATATTTCAGTATTTGGAGGAAGCATTTCTTTAGGAACCATACAACGCAGGCTTTCGATTTCAAGTATCTTCAGCAAAGACACCATACAAAGAAATCTTTATTTAGATGCCACAACGGTTAATTATGATTATAACCTGGACAGCATTCCTAAAATTAAGAACACTTCTGCAAAAATTAAAGTCGATCCTAAGGCGAACGATCGGGAGAATTCTTTTTGGATTGACAATCGAAAAGAACCTTTTACGAGTAAGGACGAGGCTACAGCAAGTTATGTAGATAGTATTATCAGCACAAAGCACATTGCTCGCAAAATTGAAGTAAAAAAGACAATGGCTAATGGCTATTATCCATTAAAATTTTGGGATGTTCGATTAAATAAGCTTTTTAAATACAATAATTACGAAGGCATTCGATTAGGTTTTGGCGGAAAAACCAATGATATTTTCTCTGAGCGATTTAATGTAGGAGGCTATTTTGTTTATGGCTTTAAAGACAAAAAATCAAAATACAACATCAATGCAAATATTTATCTAAACCGGCCTACTGAAACCAATTTGATACTTGGTTATACCAACGACATGGAAGAGGTCGCCAGTTTCAATTACTTAAAAGCACCTCCTAAATTCTATTTGATAGAACCAAGATTCGTAAATATTAATTTCTTCTATTATTATCGCAAATATTATGCGGGATTAGAACACCGAATAAACCCTCAGTTATCTACTGAAATTCGCTTTAGCAAAACGGATGTTTTAGGCGCAAAAGATTATGCTTTCGCATATGAAGGTGAAATTTATCCAGATTATTCCATTAGCACGGTTGGTGTTTCATTTACCTGGGAACCTTTTAGTGAATATTTAAAAACGCCTGAAAAATCTATATTGATAGACGGACACTCTCCTAGATTTACATTTCAATTTGACAAAGGACTGTCTGGTGTTGCAGATGGAGATTTTGATTTTATAAGAACTGGTTTGAAATTCGAATATGAATTAAAACGTTTAGATCTTTCGAAAACTGAAGTGATTGTAGAAGGAAATTACGCTACTGGTGCGTTGCCACTTACGCATACATTCCACGCCTATCCAAACTCTTCGAGACAGGAAGCTATTTTAAAAAGATTTTCGATAGCAGGAAAAACTAGCTTCGAAACCATGTATTATAACGAATTTTATAGCGATCGTTTAGCTATGCTTCATTTAAGACATACCTTACCTCCTATTAAATTCTCCAATTTCTTTAAGCCTGAAATTGTTTTGATTAGCCGGCATGCCATTGGTGATATCGATAATATGGATCGCCACCAAAATATCACTTTCAATTCTTTGGAACATGGATACTCTGAAGCAGGATTAGAAATTAATAATATCATTTCAGGTTTTGGTCTATCTACAGCGTATCGTTATGGCGCTTATAATCTCCCCGGATTTAATCGAAATTTTGCTTTTAAATTTACTTTAAACATCAAGTTTTAAATTAGCTGAGTTTAATTCTCAAAATACTGATTATTAGGTTCTCTTTTGTTAACTTTGCGCGCGCTTAAAAATTACGCATGTCTAAGATCTTCACCTTTGGCTTTTGGAACGCTATCGCCCGTCTAATTTTACGAAACAGAATTATTATTATCCTTCTAATTGTGGGAATAACGGCATTTTTTGCTACGCAATGGAAGTATATGCAATTCTCGTTTACCGAGGCTAACTTATTACCCGACGACCACGAAATTAACCAGGAATACAATGATTTTCTGGATAAATTTGGAGAAGAAGGTAATCTAATAGTCATGGGGATTAAGGATTCTACCCTATTTCAGGAAGAAAACTTTCAGGCCTGGAAAGATCTTAATGATAGTCTTCAGAAATTTCCTGAAGTAGATTATGCAATTTCTATCGGAAATCTTAAGAAACTCAAGAAATTTGAAGATCCTAAGCGTTTTGAAATGGTTCCTTTTATTGAAGAGGAATCACCAGACAGCTTAGAACTAGCAAGCTACGAAAACGAGCTTTTCTCTAAAATGCCGTTTTACGAAAATCTTGTTTACAGCTCCCATTCTAACACCATCCAAAGTGCTCTTTATCTAAATAAAGAGATTGTAAATTCTAAAGCTAGAAAAGATTTTGTAGTCGACCAACTGGTTCCTATGATCGAAAAGTTCAAAAAGGATACTGGTATGGATGTTCATGTTTCTGGAATGCCGTACATAAGAACACTCAATTCCCAGAATATTGTAGACGAAATTGGGCTTTTTATCGCTGCGGCTTTAGGAGTTACTTCCTTAATTTTCTTCTTTTTCTTTAGATCGATTAGAGCAACGGTAATATCGATGCTTACCGTTTGTATTGGTGTGATGTGGGCTTTTGGTACGATTGGATTTTTACATTACGAAATAACGGTACTCACCGCACTTATTCCGCCGCTTATAATTGTAATTGGTATTCCCAATTGTATTTTCTTAATCAATAAATATCAGCAAGAAATCCAAAAACACGGGAATCAGGCAAAATCGCTTCAACGTGTGATTGCCAAAGTAGGTAACGCTACTTTAATGACAAATATCACTACTGCTTCAGGATTTGCTACGTTTATTTTAACCGAAAGTAAATTACTGAAAGAATTTGGTATCGTGGCCTCCATCAATATTATAGCCATTTTTATTCTTTCATTACTTATCATTCCGGTGGTTTACAGTTATATGAAAATTCCGAAGTCGAAACATTTAAAACATTTAAACAGACAATGGATTGGTGGTTTTGTAAACTGGATGGAAAAGATGGTGAGAAACCATAGAATTGCGGTTTATTTTACTTCTGTAGCGCTATTGGCTACCAGCATTATCGGTATTTACAATATCAAAATTTCCGGAAGTTTACTGGAAGATATGCCACAGGAAGCTTCTTTCTTTAAAGATGTGAAGTTTTTTGAACAGGAATTCGACGGAATTATGCCTCTGGAAATTCTAATTGATACCAAGCGACCAAAAGGAGTTTTAAAATCTTCCAGCTTAAAAAGGATCGAAGAACTGGAAAATCTAATTGTTGAAGAACCACAGCTTTCTAAGCCACTTTCCATTACGCGTTTGGTAAAATATAGCAAGCAGGCGTATTATAACGGAAATCCAAAATATTACCAACTTCCTACCTCACAAGAACAAAACTTCATCATTCCTTACACCAAAGGAATGGAAGGTAACGATAATCTGGTAAATACTTACGTAGATAGCACCGGCCAATATGCAAGAATTACCACTTTTATGAAGGATATTGGCACCGATGAGATGGAAAGAATCGAAACCAGTCTTTGGCCTAAAATTCATAAAATATTTCCTGAAGAACGCTACGAGGTTACTATGACCGGGAAGGCATTAGTTTTTCAAAAAGGAACCACATATTTGGTTAAAAACCTTGTAGTTTCTTTATCTCTGGCGATTGTATTAATCGCTTTACTAATGGCATGGATGTTTAGAAGCTTTAGGATGATATTGATATCTTTAGTTCCAAATTTACTACCGCTTTTAATAACAGCAGGAATGATGGGATATTTAGGTGTTCCTATAAAGCCATCAACCATTTTAGTATTCAGCATTGCTTTTGGAATTTCTGTAGATGACACGATTCACTTTTTGGCGAAATACCGGCAGGAACTTAAAGCTAATAATTGGAAAATTAAACGCTCTGTTTATGCTGCTCTTAGAGAAACAGGGGTAAGTATGTTTTATACTTCGATCGTCTTATTCTTCGGATTCTCAGTATTTATGATTAGTAGTTTTGGCGGAACTGTGGCTTTAGGAGGGTTGGTATCTGCTACCCTATTATTCGCAATGCTATCTAATCTTTTACTGCTCCCATCGCTATTACTGTCTTTAGAACGAAGTATTGCGAACAAAGAAACACTTAAAGAGCCTGCAATGCGAATAATTGCGACCGAGGAAGATGAAGAAGAAATCTCTAAAGATGACGAGGCTCATAAAAACCATAAATTAGAAGACTAAATTATCTCAAGTCTAGTACAAGTGAGATTATAAGAAATAACACATCTATTTTGAAGCAAATCGAGCCGCATTTTATCTCGATTATCGAGTAAAGCTTAGCGGCTTAAAGGGAAATTTTTATCTTTGCTTCTTTTCTAAATCTAAAATAAATGATACAGGCTAAAGTTGCTGAAATATTAGAAAGTAACCAGTTTTTACAGGAGTTTGAAATTAACGGATGGGTGCGTTCGTTTAGAAGTAATCGTTTTGTTGCTTTAAATGACGGATCTACCATTAATAATATACAATGTGTTATAGATTTTGAAAAATTTGATCCTGAAACTCTTAAGAGAATCACCGTTGGCGCCGCCATTAATGTAAAAGGGATTTTAAAAGAGAGTGAAGGGAAACAACAGCGCGTTGAAGTTGAAGCTAAAGAAGTGAAAATTCTTGGCGATGCGAATCCAGAAGAGGTAAAACTTACTATACTTTCTCCTAAACGCCATAGTTTAGAAAAGCTACGTGAGCAGGCACATTTACGAGTACGCACAAATACATTTGGAGCAATTATGCGTGTTCGATCAAAGTTATCGTTTGCTGTTCACAGTTATTTTCAGCAAAACAATTTCTATTATGTAAACACTCCAATTATTACAGGTAGTGATGCAGAAGGAGCTGGTGAAATGTTTAAGGTTACTAATTTTGATCTTAAAAATCCTCCAAAAAAAGAAGATGGCAGCATCGATTATAAAAAAGATTTCTTCGGAAAAGAGACCAATCTTACGGTTTCTGGACAATTAGAAGGAGAAACTTTCGCACTTGGATTAGGCCAGATCTATACTTTCGGACCAACATTTAGAGCTGAAAATTCGAATACCTCTAGACATTTAGCGGAGTTTTGGATGATCGAGCCAGAAATTGCTTTCTGTGATCTTGATCAAAACATGGATTTAGCGGAAGATTTCATTAAATACGTAGTAAAATATGTACTCGAAAATTGCAAAGATGATCTTGCATTTTTAGAAGAGCGTTTAGCTAATGAAGATAAATCGAAACCGGCTGCTGAACGTAGCGATATGGGCTTAATCGAAAAGCTGAATTTCGTTTTAGAAAATAACTTTAAGCGCGTTAGCTATACGGAAGCTATAGAAATTCTTAAAAATTCGAAACCGAATAAAAAGAAGAAATTCAAATATATTATCGAAGAATGGGGTGCAGATTTGCAAAGTGAGCATGAACGTTTTCTTGTGGAAAAACACTTCAAATGTCCGGTAATTTTATTCGATTATCCTGCTAAAATTAAGGCATTCTACATGCGCTTAAACGAAGACGGTAAAACCGTTCGTGCAATGGATATTCTATTCCCAGGTATCGGAGAAATTGTAGGTGGATCTCAAAGAGAAGAGCGCTTAGATGTTCTTCAGGAGAAAATGGAAGAGTTAGGAATCGAAGAAGAAGAACTTTGGTGGTATTTAGACACTCGTAGATTTGGTACTTGTGTACATAGCGGTTTCGGACTTGGTTTTGAGCGTTTGGTACAATTTGTAACAGGAATGGGAAATATTAGAGACGTAATTCCTTTCCCAAGAACACCACAAAGTGCAGAATTTTAAACTATAGATTCTTATAAAATCATACCTCACAGCATGATACAACTGTGAGGTTTTTTATTTAAATTGCATTTCAATCCTTCTTAAGTAGGAAGCTTTTTCAGAAACTATTACTGAAAAAATTAAAGCCCTCAGTATTCTCGAAATTGTAGGAATTTTAGTTTCTTTTTATGTAATTGTAAAGTTTTTTATCTTCACTTTTAGTGCAGCAATTGCTGGTTAAATAATCCTATGTAATTTATTTTTTTTGAAAATTAAAGAAACTCATATTGTCCCTAAACTTCCTGAAACTATCAGACTGCAAGAATATGCTGCTACTATTTTTGAATCTTTAACCACGCGAAGCGCAATTAAAAAAGCCATTAAAAAACAGCTAATTTTAATTGATGGTAAAATTGCCCAAACTGGAGATTGGATTTCAGAAGGACAAAAAATTGAATTACTTCAACCTGAAATTCGACAAAAATCATTCAATTTAAAAATAGAGGTGATTTTTGAAGACGATTATATCGCGGTAATCAATAAACCTGCAGGTTATCCTACCAGTGGAAATTACTTCAAAACTATACAAAATGCGTTAGCTTTTAATTTAAAACCTTCCGAAGCTATCGATTGTTTAGATGCTCCGCAGCCGGCACATCGTTTGGACAATCCTACAAGCGGAATCCTGCTTTGCGCTAAAACAAATAAGGCCCTCATCGAGTTAAACAGGCAATTTCAGGAAAAAGAAATTCAGAAAACTTACACAGCAATTGTCGAAGGTGATTTTCCTGAACAAGAACAACTATTTGAAAATGAAATTGAAGAAAAACATGCGAAAACTTCGATTAAGCTTTTAAAAAAAATCGAATATAAAAGCACCAATCTTAGTTTGGTCGCAGCCAAACCTATTACGGGTAGGACGCACCAAATTCGAATTCATCTTGCTCATAATGATTATCCAATTTTAGGCGAAAAACAATATGGATCTCCTGAAAGTATATCTTCAAAAGGTCTGTTTCTAGCTTCTACTTCCGTAGCTTTCAAACATCCAATTTATCTTAATAATATGGATTTTGAGATTAAACTTCCGAAGAAATTTGATCGATTTCTAAGTAATATTTAGCTTCCTTAACAAAAATTTACCACAATCATCTACTGTGCCAAAGTACAATCAGCGAACATTTCCGTATTTTTGTTTAGAAGATATTCTGGAAATATTCAGAAATTCCATTTAAAAAAAACATAGATTTGAAGTTACTCTCGAGTAAAATCAAATCTATAAATCTCAAATATCGAGTAAGGTAAATCACTTTATATGCTAAAACAGCAATTAAATTTTAAGTTATCACAAAAGCTATCGCCGCAACAAATCCAGTTGATGAAGCTTATTCAGTTGCCTACACAGGCTTTTGAGCAGCGCATGAAACAGGAAATTGAAGAAAATCCTGCGTTAGAAACCGGGAAAGACGAGCAACGCGACGAGTACGATTATGAAGATGATTATGATAACCGAGATTCTGAAGCTGAGTTTGATGACAAGAATGAGATTAATACTGAAGATATTAATGTCGATGAGTATTTAAGTGACGATGAAGTTCCAAATTATCGCTTGCAAGCCAATAATTATAGCGCAGACGATGAAGACAAGCATGTGCCTTATGCGGCGGGAATTTCTTTTACGCAACATTTAAAAAATCAGCTAAACACATTAAGGTTTAATGACAATGAATATGAAATTGCCGAATTTCTAGTAGGGAGTATTGATGAGAGTGGATATATAAGAAGAAACATTCAGGACACGGTAGATGATCTCGCGTTCACTCAAAATGTCTACACCGATGAAGAAACGGTTGAAAAAGTGCTTAGAAAAGTTCAGGATTTGGATCCTGCCGGAGTTGGTGCACGTTCGCTTCAGGAATGTTTGCTTATTCAGTTAAAAAGGAAAGAAGCTACACGAGCGGTAACTATGGCTACAGAGATTATCGATTCCTCTTTCGATCATTTCAGCAAAAGACATTACACAAAGTTGCTTTCCAAACATGATATTTCTGAAGACGATTTAAGAGATGCCATTGATGTGATAAGTCATTTAAATCCTAAACCTGGCGGAGCCTATTCTGGTAATACCAGAATGGTAGAGCATGTTATCCCAGATTTTACCATTAAAATCGCAGATGGCGAATTAGAGCTAAGCCTTAACGGAAGGAATGCTCCAGAAATGCACGTTTCTCGTGATTATAGCGATATGCTGAAAGGTTATAAAGAAAGCAAGAAAAAGACGAAAGAGCAGAAAGATGCAGTGATGTTTATAAAACAGAAGCTGGACGCTGCAAAATGGTTTATTGAAGCAATTAAACAACGCCAGCAAACCTTGATGGTGACAATGAGTTCTATTATGCATTATCAGAAGGAATATTTTCTTACCGGTGATGAGCGTAATCTTAGACCGATGATCTTAAAGGATATTGCAGACGAGATTGAAATGGATGTGTCTACCGTTTCTCGTGTGGCCAATAGTAAATATGTTGATACGCCATATGGAACAAAATTGATTAAAGAATTCTTTTCTGAATCAATGAAAAACGATCAGGGTGAAGATGTTTCTACAAGAGAAATCAAGAAAATCCTGGAGATGTCTATTGAAGAGGAAGACAAGAAAAAACCACTTACAGACGAAAAACTTGCTAAAGTTCTAAAAGATAAAGGATACCCGATAGCTAGAAGAACGGTAGCAAAATATAGAGAGCAACTGGACATTCCTGTAGCACGTTTACGTAAAGAAATTTAATGAAGGTCTTTTTAAAGCTTGCTTCGTATCTGTTTCATCCCATTTGGATGCCTTTTGCGGGCAGTTTACTTTATTTTCAATTAACACCACGGTTTTTTCCTGAAGAAGTAATTAAAGCTAAATTATTAGCAATAGCGATCATTACGGTGTTTATTCCGATAGTGTTTTTCTTTCTTCTGAAAAATCTCGGCAAAGTCACGAATATGGCTTTGAGTGAAGTTGAAGAGCGCAAATGGCCTTTGTTTTTTTTTAGCATTCTTTGCTTGATGGTGTTAAATCAAATTCTAGATCGCTATAATTATCCAGAGGTTTACTTCTATTTTGTAGGAATTTTAGGCGCTACTGCAATCGCTTATGTATGCACACTTTTCAAATTAAAAATCAGTTTGCATATGATGGGATTGGCTGGTTTTACCGCTTTTTTAATCGCTTTTAGCCGTTATTTCCACATTAATATGATCTTAGCTACATCTGGACTTTTAATCGCGCTTGGATTAACCGCAAGCTCCAGGCTTTACTTAAAAGCTCACACTAACACAGAATTAATATTGGGAAGTTTAGCGGGTATTTTGCCGCAAGCGTTACTCTTCTATTATTGGCTATAGAATATAAAACATCAAACCTACACGTAAAGTAGAAATGTTCACATCTTCTCCTTCTACCATAACACCTTTGAAAAATGGATTTAGACCATAATAAATCTGAAAATTGAAAGTACTATAACCAAAGGTGAAGCTAGCACCTAAACGAAATCTTTCTAACTCGGCTACATCACTTTGTTTCACAGTATTTCCTTCCTGCTTGAACGCAGATCTGAAATGGTATATATATCCTAATTTGAGGCCGGTATAAATACGCCAAAATTTATAAGATGTAAAAGTTGATGTTCTCCATCTAAACTGAATTGGCGCTTCAATTAGGAAGGTATTAAAACGATTTGAATTATAATCGATATCATCCTGATTCAAATTACGGAAGATACTATTGCCATCCTGATCTTCACCTATAAACAAGTTTTGACCAAAACTGTCAAAAGCTAGACCAAGACCAATTCCTATTCCAACATTTCGATCTTTATTTAAAGGAATATCACGAATAAATCCACCACTTAAACCTGCAGAAAAACCGTTTTGATCTAAAAAATCAGGCTGGTCTGTGATAAAATTAAAGCTTAAACCAAAGTAAAATTGATCTTCGCGGTAGCTACTATCGATAACTGTGGGAATACTATCTGAAAAAGCAGGATTGCTTCGCTGCGCATTCGCAGCAAAACCAAAAAATAGTAAAATTAGAAACTTATATTTCATGAAATTCTAGTACATGCAATCCAAAGTAAATATAAAAAAACATCCCATCCTGAATTAAGGATGGGATGTTTTTAATACTATTTAAAACTAAACAATTAGATCAATCCTGAACTCGGGTTGCATCTCCTTGTACGGTAGTATAGTTAATCTTAAGCGCTTCAGCTTTTCTAAGTTCTTGTTTAATATCAGACACAAGTCCCATATTAGTTTCCTTATCGACTTTTAAAGCTGTAGTTAAATATGGTATTAACTCTTCTCTTTTCTGATCTCTCTCAGAATAAATAAAAGATTGTACCTCGCTAACATCTGCAAACTTATCGTTTAACTGAATTCTAGCTTCTGTACCATATTTTTGCTGATATCTCTGGCTCGGCTTACCGGCGTAGATATACATTACCAAATCCTTTTTATCTAGTTTTTCAACTTGATCTGCAGTAGGTAATGAATTCTTAACCATTAGCGTGGTCTCACGCATCGTTGTCGCTACCATAAAGAAAAACAGTAACATAAATACAATATCGGGTAACGACGCCGTACTGATAGCAGGTAATTCGCCAGACTTTTTCTTTTTAAATTTAGACATAATAAATGGTCAAATTAAATTTAGTGTTAAAAAGGCTGTTAACCTTTAGGCTCTGCTTCAGAAAGCTTTTGAGGAATCAAATCCTTAATAGATTCGATTTTCTCTTTTAAAGATTCCTTTCTACCTTCACCTGTTTTTGGATCATTATATTCTGCTTCCAAATTAACAAATGAAGTTCCGTACATACGTTGAGCCTCTCTATCTCTCAATTCATTATAAGCAGCCACCAATTCATTCTGAACGGCGATATAAGTACCATACTCAGTACCTCTGTTATTTTGTAAAGAGATAATAGCTTTTTGTGGGTTTACAGAAGATTCAGCGCTTCCTGCTCCCTGACAAAAATTACAGGCTTCACTTCCTGATCCTCCTCCGTTATCTAAGAAATTAAAAGCAGCTTGACGCAGATCTTTCAATTCCATTTCTTCGTCTTCCACCAACAAATCATTATTACTGTTTAATACAACAGTAAAAATGTTTCTTTGTTTAATCTTTGGTGGATCCGGAATATCTTCGTCTTGCCATGGCGGTAACTTCCTACTAATACCCTTATCGGTCTCGATGGTTGTAGTTACCAAGAAGAAGATAAGAAGTAAGAAAGCAATATCTGCCATAGATCCCGCATTTACTTCGGGTGATGATCTTCTAGCCATAGGTTCTTAACTTATTAGTTTTTTCACTCCTGAAAATACCATAGATAAAATTGCTAATGCAGCCAAAATGTAAAAAGCTACTAAACCAGCTCCCGCCCAATGATCTGTGGACGCACTTACATACTCACCTGTACTTGTAGTATGTTCGTAACCGCTAGTAGAGAAGTATGCAATTAAAATCACTACTGCAAATGCTACAATTCCTATAATGGTATTTTTAATATTGCCTCTAAATAAACCGGCAATCACAAATATCACAACTAATGCTATAACAACTCCTAAAACAAGATATGAGATCCACATCATCGGCTCTAGAACGCTATTTTGAACATCAACTGATGCCTCTATTGCTTCGTCACCGGCTGCAATAACCCTACCTAAAAAGATAAGCCCAAGCACGCCAATAACTAACGCAACATATTTTAAAATTTTATGTAATGTCATAACTTTTATAGTCAGATCTAATTAAACTCTCTTTTTGTTTTTGTAATCTACAAGCATATCGATTAACAAGATAGAAGCATCTTCCATATCGTTTACGATACTATCAATCTTAGCGATGATATAGTTATAGAAAATCTGAAGGATAATTGCAACAATAAGTCCAAATACCGTAGTAAGAAGTGCTACTTTAATACCTCCAGCAACAAGAGATGGTTGCATATCACCAGCAGCCTCAATTCTATCAAATGCCTGGATCATACCAATTACCGTACCCATAAACCCAAGCATAGGAGCAAGAGCGATAAATAAAGATACCCAAGATACGTTTTTCTCTAACTGTCCCATTTGAACACCACCGTAAGCAACTACTGCTTTCTCTGCAGATTCGATGTTTTCGTTAGCACGGTCAAGTCCTTGATAGTAAATAGAAGCTACAGGTCCTCTTGTATTTCTACATACTTCTTTAGCAGCTTCGATACCACCACTATTCAATGCTTCTTCTACGTTACGAGCTAATTTTTTAGTATTAGTAGTCGCAAGATTAAGGAAGATAATTCTCTCAATGGCAATTGCCAAACCAAGAATAAGACAAAGAAGAACGATACCCATGAATCCAGCACCACCTTCAATAAAACGTTTTTTTAATTCCTGATGAAAACCTAAAGTTTCTTCGTCTGCATCAGCAGTTGCCGCAGCTTCATCGTCCTGTTGAACGAAAGTCGCTATCGTACCTGGCAATGTGTTTACCATGTTTGCTGCCTTCAGATTACCGGCACCTAACACCATAATCGCAGCGATTACCAAAATAGAAAATAATCTTTTCATTACTGTTTGTCTTAATTTAATTAGTTAAAGGGTTAAAGATATAAAAATAATTTTTCAATAAAAACACCAGCAGAGAGGAAGGGATTCGAACCCTCGATACGCTTTTGGCGTATACACACTTTCCAGGCGTGCGCCTTCGACCACTCGGCCACCTCTCTATTTTCATGTTTTAAACGGTGCGCCAAATAACAAAAAAATTTGTTCACCATCAAGTATGATTCGTTAATTTTACGACATTTCACCTCTCAACGAGGTTTCATATATAGTTTTAAAGACTTTATGTGTTAAATTTTTATCCAAAAGATACATTAATTTAGCAATTGCAGCCTCGGTTGTAATGTCTTTTCCCGAAACTACACCAATTTTCTTCATGGCAACGCTGGTCTCATAATTACCCATAGCTACACTACCACCTGCACATTGAGTAACATTAACGATTTTAAGACCATTATTGATTTTTTCTTCAAGTAGATCTAAGAACCATGGTTGAGTTGGCGCATTACCACTACCATAAGTTTCTAATACAACACCCTTCAAGTTAGGATAACTAAAAATATGATTTACCATGTCTTTAGTAATACCGGGGAACATTTTTAAAACTAGTACATCGGTATTGAAATTCACATGTAACTTCAGGGCTTGCTTTCTACTTTGTTTCCAGAGCGTTTTAGAGTTTACCGACAAATGTACTCCAGATTCGGCCAAGGGTGGATAATTCAAAGAGGCAAATGCCTGAAAATGTTCCGCATTTATTTTAGTTGTTCTATTTGCCCTGTATAACTTATATTCAAAATACAAACCAACTTCAGTAACTACAGGACATCCATTTTTCTGCAAACCTGCGATCTGAATGCTCGTAATCAAATTTTCCTTAGCGTCTGTCCTCAAATCACCTATCGGTAATTGAGAACCCGTAAATATTACGGGCTTATTTAGATTTTCAAACATAAAACTTATCGCAGAAGCCGTGTAAGACATTGTATCGCTACCATGCAAAATCACAAAACCATCGTAGGCTTCATAACTTTCATAAATAATCGTTGCAATTTTCTTCCATTCTTCAGGATTCATATCTGAAGAATCTATAGGATGCTCAAAACTTAAAGTATCTATTTCATTTTCCAGAATATTCAATTCAGGAATATTCTGCAAAAGATCGTTGAAATTGAAAGGCTTAAGAGCACCAGTACTATAATCCTTGGTCATACCAATAGTACCACCAGTATATAACAAGAGAATTCTAGCCTTGTTTGCCATCCACCGCTTCTTTGTTAATTACAGGATTAGCATACATTAAAAGATAACTATTAAGCTCGAGTGAATTTTTAAAATCTACTCTACGCTTTAAACGTCTTTCAAAACGCCTTTTATCTTTATCTGAATATTTTGAAGTATAAAGATCTGTATTATTCAACAAATCATGAGCGATATAATTTGAAGGCCATAGCGCATAGTTCTTATGGATTTCATTATCCACTTTGTTCGCTATTTCACCCAATTGTTCATTAACAGAACCAAAATCATTTTCGATTTTGCCAAACATAGTTGGCTCCATTACATCCCCAGCATTAATATGAATTCTTCCCTTAATACCTAAAATACCCTGAATGATAGATTTAAAATCTTCATCTGGTGCTTTTACATATTTCTCTTTCATTCTTTTAGAAAGAATTTCAGGCATTTTTAAAACATCGGTAGGATCGAACTCATACGATATCGAAATCGGCACAATTTTAAGTTTTCCAAAATATTCAGGCAAACTTAAATCGCCTTTAGCCATTCCAAGCATTTTTAAAACCCCTTGTTGCGTGTAATCGCTACCATCTTTAGTTCGACCCTCACGCTGCGCCATCCATACCGATCGTTTATCTTCCATCAGCATCTGGCGTATAAAAGTAGAAAGTTCCAAAGAACTTTTAAACATTTCTCGCGGACTCAACTTTCTGCGAACAAGAAAATTTCTATTAAGTTTAGAAAGGGCCATCAAAAAGGTTTTCTGCACTAGATTATCTCCAATAGCAGAAGCCGTCATTACTAAATCGTGATTATAAAGAGTATAATTTAATAAGGAGGTATCTAAAATAATATCACGATGCGTCGAAAGAAATAAGTAGGATTCTCCAGGTTTTAATTTTTCGAATCCGCTATCTGTGAGTCCGTCGGTACTTTTTTCAATGATTTTCCCTACGGAATGATAAATAATTTTAGTTTGAAAATCCCGGATACTTTTACAGCTAAACACAATATTCTTAATTTCCTCGGAAGATTTCTCCGGAAACGTAAAATGAAGGAGTGCCTTCATCATTGGATGTTTAATGTAATACTGAAGGGCCTCCTGGACCTCCTTATCGTTGTAAAATCTTATATCTTCAAAGTCTCGCACGTGTCTGGCTTATTAAGCAAATGAACAAAAAATTAACTAATTTCAGTTTAAATACCGAATATATCTTTCGAATTCTGTGTTGTGATTTCAGCAATTTCTTCTAAAGGCTTCTCATAAATTTCAGCTAATTTTTCAGCAATATTAATAATATAGGAAGATTCGTTTCGCTTACCTCTATATGGTGTTGGAGCGAGATATGGCGCATCGGTTTCTAACACAATATTCTTCAAAGGAATAGCGTTTAGGAATTTATCGATCTTACCATTCTTAAAAGTTACGACACCACCAATTCCTAACTTCAGATTGTAAGAGATAGCCCTTTTCGCATGTTCTTCTGTTCCAGTAAAACAATGAAAAATGCCGAAAAGGTCTTCTCCTTTTTCTTCTTCTAAAATTTCAAAAACTTCCTCAAAAGCTTCTCTACAATGAATAACGATTGGTAATTTGTACTTCTTCGCCAACTTAATTTGAAATCTAAAAGCTTCCTGCTGAATGGCAAGCGTGCTTTTATCCCAATACAAATCGATACCAATCTCACCTACTGCTATAAAATCTCTTTGCTGAAATTGATTTTCGACAAATTGAAGCTCTTCTCTAAAATTTTCCTGAACATGAGTTGGATGTAGTCCCATCATTAAATGAACATGATCGGGAAAAGACTTTTCCAAATCGTACATTCTATCTGCGTAAGTAGAATCGATTGCCGGAATAAAAAACCGCTCAACTTTAGCATCTATTGCCCGCTGTATCATGGTATCACGATCTTCATCAAAAGACTCGCTATATAAATGTGTATGTGTATCTGTTATAATCATGTTTGCAAAAATAATTTATTTTGAAAACCTATCTTTGTTCAAAATTAAAAAGAATGGCGAGTATTAAGAAAATCCTGAAAGAAAAAGGATATGAAAGCATAAAATTTAAGTTCACTAAAACGAATCATCTAGAAATAACAGCTAAAATTAATAAGATTGAAGGAAACTTTATCGTAGATACAGGAGCATCGAGCACATGTGTTGGTATAGATAGCATAGAACACTTCGACCTTTTACCTGAAGATAGTGATGTTAAAGCAGCGGGAGCGGGAGCCTCTAATATGCTTACCCAGATATCGCAAAAAAACAAAATTGAAATAAAAGGTTGGAAAAAGAAAAAAGTAGATCTCGTTCTTTTTGATCTTCGCCATGTGAACGAAGCTTTATTACAGCACGATGCTGAAAAAGTACATGGTATCATTGGTGCCGATATTCTTAAAAAAGGCAAGGCCATTATAGATTACAAATCTAAAACGCTTTTCTTAAAATAGGGGTTTTCTCCCCTTTCGAAGCTCCCTAATTAAATATAAATTTGAACAACCAATGTTAGATTTATGTTTTACGCTAAGAAAAAATATTTAAAACCCCATCCAGCATCATACATCCTTGTACTTGCAGTTATAGGAATTTTATTTATGAATATTCTTAGCCTGGTTTATCATTAACCTGATTTACCTAACCAACTAAAACTTAAAAAGGGAAGCTTTCGCTTCCCTTTTTTATTTGAACATGGATCGTAATTCTTAAAGCTCTAAAGCTCTTTTTACATCATTATCCATTAATAATTCTTCTGGATTTTCTATTGCTTCTTTTATTGCTACCAAGAAACCAACAGACTCTTTACCATCTACAATACGGTGATCGTAAGATAGCGCCACATACATCATTGGTCTAATTTCTACGTGACCATCGATAGCTACAGGACGATCTACAATATTATGCATTCCTAAGATACCACTCTGTGGAGGATTAATTATAGGAGTAGACATCATAGATCCAAAAACGCCTCCGTTAGTAATAGTAAAAGTTCCTCCTGTCATTTCATCTACAGTAATTTTACCATCACGAGCTTTTAACGCAAGTCTTTTTACTTCTTCTTCAACTCCTCTAAAGCTTAAGTTCTCTGCGTTTCGTACTACCGGCACCATCAAACCTTTTGGTCCTGACACAGCAATACTAACATCTTTGTAATCATATTTCACCTGAAAATCTCCATCGATCATCGAGTTAACATCAGGATACATATCCAAAGCACGAACAACTGCAAGCGTAAAAAAGGACATAAATCCTAAACTCACACCATGCTTATCTTTAAATTCTTCTTTGTATTTTTTTCTTAGGACGTAAATAGAAGACATGTCTACTTCGTTAAAAGTAGTTAGCATTGCAGTTTCACTTTTAGCAGCTACTAAACGCTCTGCTACCTTACGTCTAAGCATAGACATTTTCTTACGAGATTCTCCGCGTTTTCCTGTTCCCGGAGTTCCCATAGAAGCTTTTGCCTGTACAGCATCGTCTTTTGTAATTCTACCATCTCTACCACTACCATCTACAGATTTAGGATCGATTCCTTTTTCATCTAAGATCTTTTTAGCTGCGGGTGATGGACTACCAGAAGCATGGCTATCTTGTTTTTGAGAAGGCGTTGAAGATTTAGATGGCTCTTCAGTTTTCGCTGGAGCTTTATCGCTATCTTCCTTAGATTCTTTTTCTTCCTGCTCTTCTTTTACCTCTTCTTCTGCACTTTCATCCTTGCTGTCATCATCTCCTCCACCAGGTTTATCAGCTTCAGTATCGATTAAGCAAACTACTTCGCCAACACCAACGGTATCGCCTTCTTCTGCTTTTAGAGTAATAATCCCGCTAGCTTCAGCAGGTAATTCCAGGGTAGCTTTATCACTATCGACTTCAGCTATTGCCTGATCTTTTTCAACGTAGTCCCCATCTTCTACCAACCATTCTGCGATTTCTACTTCGGTTATAGATTCACCGGGGATGGAACTTTCATTTCTAAGGCCATGTTCTTCTTTTTTATTTTGCTTTCTGGATAAGCCAGAAAATTTATTCTAATTTAATTAATCTTCACTTAGTGATTTATCAAACACACAATCAATAACGCGTTGGTGTCTTTTCTTAAAGCGAACTGCACTACCAGCTGCCGGAGAACCGTAGAATTTACGACTACAACATCTAAATTTTTTCGCTTCGTCTATATGCATTAACATATGACCGTACGCTCCCATGTTTTTAGGTTCTTCTTGTGCCCAAACAACATCATCTGCGTTTTTATATTTGTTCATGACTTCTCTCATCTTCTCTACAGGAAGTGGGAATAATTGCTCTATTCTTACTAAAGCAACATCATCACGCTCATTTTCTTCTTTATACTCTAAAAGATCGTAATAAAACTTACCGGTACAGAATACTAAAGTTTTCACTTTGTCTGCTTTAGCTTCTGGATCGTCAATAAGCATTTTAAAAGATCCTTCAGCAAATTCTTCTTTAGTTGAATTTACTCTGGAATGTCTTAATAAACTCTTCGGAGTGAAGATAATTAATGGTTTTCTGAAACCAAATTTCATCTGTCTTCTTAGCAAATGGAACATATTCGCCGGAGTTGTAACATCGGCAACAAACATATTATCCTTAGCACATAGCTGAAGAAAACGTTCCATTCTTGCTGAAGAGTGTTCTGCTCCCTGCCCTTCATATCCATGAGGAAGAAACATCACTAATCCATTTTGCAATTTCCACTTGTCTTCTGCAGCAGAAATATACTGATCGATCATGATCTGAGCTCCGTTTACAAAATCTCCAAACTGAGCCTCCCATATAGTAAGTGTATTTGGACTTGCCATGGCATAACCATAATCAAATCCTACAACGCCATATTCAGATAAAGGAGAATTGTATATAAAGAAGTCTCCTTCTCTACCTTCTATATTATTATGAAGAATAATTTCTTCTTCACTGTCTTCAACTTTAACAACGGCATGACGGTGAGAAAAAGTACCTCGCTCACTATCCTGGCCGGTAAGGCGAATATTAAATCCTTCTGCCATTAATGTACCGTAAGCCAGATGCTCTCCCATAGACCAGTCGAGCTTATTATCCTCAAAGTACATTTTTTCCCTTAGGTTGATAATTTTATTAACCTTTTTAAGGAATTTCTTGCCTTCAGGAAGTTTAGATATAGCCTTCGCAACTCTATCTAACTCGTCTATCTTTACAGTAGTATCGATATCTTCGATCATTCGATCTTCCTGCACATTTTCGTAACCATCCCACTCATCTTCCATAAATGGAGTGATTCTCGTAGTATCTTCTTTTCTAGAATCTTCTAAGTCTTCTTCAAGCTTGGTTTTGTAATCATTCTCAAGCTTCTCGATGTAAGATTCGTCGATTATTCCATCCTTTATAAGTTTTTCAGCATAAATATCTCTAGCATTTTTATGCTTCGCTATTGCTTTATAAAGTTTTGGCTGAGTAAATCTAGGCTCATCACCTTCGTTATGTCCGTATTTTCTATATCCTAATAAGTCGATAAATACATCACGCTTAAACTGCATTCTAAAATCTAATGCAAACAAGACTGCATGAACTACAGCTTCAGCATCATCTGCATTAACGTGAAGTACCGGAGACAAGGTAACTTTAGCTACATCTGTACAATAAGTAGAAGATCTAGCATCTAAATAATTCGTAGTAAAACCTATCTGGTTATTCACCACGATATGAATAGTACCTGCATTTTCGTAGCCTTCTAACTTCGCCATTTGCACTACTTCGTAAACTACACCTTGGGCAGCAACTGCTGCATCACCGTGTACAACGATTGGCAATACTTTAGAAGGATCACCACTATATCGACGATCTCTTTTTGCTCTTGCAATTCCTTCTACCACAGGACCCACTGTCTCTAAGTGAGATGGATTTGGAGCAATATTTATATTAATTTCTTTACCACTACTTGTGCTACGACAGGACGTCCAACCTAAATGATATTTCACATCACCGTCGAAAATATCCTGCTCGTAATCTTTACCGTCAAATTCGCTAAAAATATCCTTGGCTGATTTACCGAAGATATTAGTTAAGGTATTTAATCGACCTCGGTGAGCCATACCCATCACAAAATCTTTAACGCCTTTTTCAGCAGCTCCTTCAATTAACGCGTCTAGCGCAGGAATTAAAGTTTCTCCACCTTCAAGTGAAAATCGTTTTTGACCAACGTATTTTCTATGTAAAAAACCTTCAAAAGCAACAGCTTCATTCAGCTTTCTTAATATCTGCTTTTTCCTGTCAGTCTCGAAATCAGGATGGTTTTCGTTGACATTCAGTTTTTTCTGAATCCAATCGATTTCTTCAGGCTTTCTAATAAACATATACTCCACTCCTATAGAGTCGCAGTAAATATTTTCGAGATGCTTGATTATATCTTTTAACTTATTAGGTCCAATACCTAAAATATCACCTGCACTAAATGTAGTATCTAAATCGTCCTTGCTTAACCCAAAGGTTTCGATATCTAATGTAGGCTCGTATTTTCTTCTTTCCCTAACGGGATTAGTTTTTGTAAATAAATGTCCGCGTGTACGATATCCGTCGATTAAGCGAATAACTTGAAATTCTTTAAAAACGTGATCTGGCATTGCGCCTTCCTCAAACGTTACCGGAGCTTCATCTAAAACATCAGACGAAACACCGTTTTGCTCCATTCCAAAATCAAAACCCTGAAAGAAAGCCCTCCAACTGGGCTCTACACTATCGGGATATTGTAAATATTGATCGTATAATTCGGCAAAATATGCTGTATGTGCGGCATTAAGAAATGAAAATCTATCCATAAGTGGAAACTAATGTTTCTATAAAGTGTAAAACATAGCAAAAGTACAATTTTTAAAAAAAACTGGTTGTAGCATTTAATAGTTTTATTCTATTCATTAAAGGAATTTTAACAATGCTACTAATCAACCTGAGCAGTAATTCGCTAAATCTATTACGAATATGATAATTTAAAACGTAAAAGAAATTAGAAAGGGATTAAAATTAAGGAAATTTATGCCAAACCGGCTATAAAAATACGCGTTCAGCTTAAAAAGATGAAACTGGTTAATTCGGAAAAAAAATAAATCTGAAAAGTACTGGTTCAATTAAACCGTTCTACTCATTAGCATTTTTCCAAAATCACGCAAAGGTGTTTTCTTTTCTTCAGGAATAGAAATACCATCTAAAACATCGAAAGCCAAATTGGTGTATTTTTCGATCTCTTTTTTGGTAGACGCCGCCGCTCCACTACTTTTAAATATAGCTTTAACAGTTTCAATCTTACCAGAATTATCTTCCGGATTTATAGAATATAGGTATTCTAGTTGTTTTGCTTCATCTTTAGTGGATGCTTCTAAAGACTTCAGAAATAAAAATGTCTTCTTATTTTCTATAATATCGCCCCCCACCTGCTTACCAAAAGTTTTTGGATCGCCAAATGCGTCTAAATAATCGTCCTGAAGTTGAAAAGCGATTCCTAATAATCTACCAAATTGATAAATGGCTTTTTTACAATCCTCATCAACCTGCGCTACAATTGCGCCCATTTGTAAGGAAGCACCAACCAATACCGCTGTCTTGTATTCGATCATTTTTAGGTAATCATCGATACTTACATCTTCCCTGGTTTCAAAATCGATATCATATTGCTGTCCTTCGCATACTTCGATAGCAGTTTTTGTAAAAAGCTTCGCTAATTCTTTAAAAGTATCGCCTTCATAATTTTCGAAAAGTTGATAGGCGTTTATCAGCATGGCATCACCTGATAATATTCCGGTATTTATATCCCACTTTTCATGGACAGTTTGCTTTCCTCTTCTTAAAGGAGCATCGTCCATAATATCATCATGCACTAAAGAAAAATTATGGAAAATTTCGATCGCTAATGCAGCATCCAGCGCTTCTTTGTGCTCTTTCTCAAAAATATCGGTTGCCATTAATACTAATACTGGCCGCAACCTTTTTCCGCCTAAACCAAGAATATAAACCATTGGTTCATAAAGATTAGCGGGTTCTTTAATTTTCAATTTATTATTTAAATAGTCCAAAAAAACCTCGCGATACTCTGTAATAGCCAGCATTAAAATAAATTTTGCGCTAAAATACCATAATTGCAATAATTTCAAATTTAAAGCAAGGATTAAATATTTATAAAAACTCTGGAAACTTTATTTGTTTTAAAAGTTTCCGTAGACTACATTTGTCACAAATTTTTAAAAATTGAAAGACCACATTTTAAATATGGCAACAGAGATGTTTTTGGAATACGGCTTTAAAAGCGTCACTATGGACGATATTGCCGCCAAACTTGGCATTTCTAAAAAAACCATTTACGCCAACTATACCACCAAGACAAAACTGGTGCATGATGTTGCCTTCAATATTTTATACAAAATTCAGGATAGGATAGCTGAAATAAAGAAAAAAGACATAAACGCTATCGAAGAACTCTTTGAAGTGAAAAAACAGGTTAGTATTTTTTTAAAAGATGAGAAATCATCACCTCAGTTTCAATTACAAAAATATTATCCGGAAATTTTTGAAAACGTAGAAAGCACCAAATGTGAAACGATACAATGTAGTATTACAGAAAACGTTACCCGCGGAATAGACGAAGGACTTTTTAGAGAAGACGTGGATACAAATTTTATATGCAAAATATACCACTACGGACTCCAAAACGTAAGAGACACTTCTATTTTCCCACCAGAACAGTATAACAAAAGCGATTTGTTTCAGCTTTTCATAGAATATCACATAAGAGGAATTGCCACCAAAAAAGGATTACAAATTTTAGAAGATCTATTAAATTATAATGAGACAGAAACTAACTAAAAGTTTATTTGCCATGTTTTTAGTTATCAGCACGGGATTATACGCCCAAACTGATAATGCACCCCAATCCTATTCTTTTTCTTTGGAAGAAGCCATTCGATATGGATTGGATCACAATGTAGAGGCTGTTAATGCCCAAAAAGATATTGCGATTTCGCTAAAACAAAAATGGGAAATTATCGCACAGGGCTTACCACAGATAAGTGCTGCTGCAGATTATCAAAATAATCTAAAACAACCTGTTTCCTTACTACCTGCAGCAGCTTTTGATAACACCCAAAGTACAGTAAATATTGTAGAAAAGTATTTTGACAACGTAAATAGAAATAATGTATCGGTAAGCCCTCCTGGCGGTTTTATACCTGTGGTTTTTGGAACCAAGCAGAGCATGAATGCTACTGCAACTTGGAATCAAATAATATTTGATGGTTCGTACATCGTAGGAATCCAATCTGCAAAAACATTGCTTCAGATTACCGAAAATGCAAAAACAAAAACCGATCAGGAAGTAAAAAAAGGTGTTATAAATGCCTATGGTAACGTTCTTTTAGCTGAAGAAAATGTGGACATTCTTAAAATGAATGTAGAAAGCGTACAAAGTACCTACGACGAAACCAAAGCAACTTTTGAAAATGGACTGGCAGAAGAGGAAGATGTAGAGCAACTTGAAATCACGCTGTTAACTTTGAAAAACAATCTGAATAGAAGTAAGCGAATGAAACAAATTGCTTACGAAATGCTCAATATCACCTTGGGACTTCCAGTTGAAGCTGATATCACACTTACCGAAGAGCTAGAAGCCTTAGCCATGCAATATTTCGACTTGGCCATTTTAGAAAAAGAAATCCCGGTAGAAGATAATATTGATTACAGGATTGCAAAAAACACCGCAGAATCTGCAGAAATTGAGGTGAAGCTGGAGCAAGCAAAAGCGCTCCCTTCGCTAACAGGTTATGTTAACTATGGATATCAAGGGTTTAGTCAAAAATTCACATTCTTAACTGATAATCAGGATTATTTCGATCAGTCTGTTTTAGGAATAAGTCTGAATATCCCCATTTTTAGCAGCGGTATGCGATCAGCAAGAACGCAACAACAAAAAATTGCGCTAGAGCAAGCTCTTATGGATTTAGAGTACACCGAAAACGAAGTGAAGCAACAAATCAATTCTGCTAAAACAGAATACGAGTATAGTTTAGATAATTACCAGGTGCAAAAGAAAAATCTTGCCTTATCTGAACGTATCGAAAATAAGAACAAAATTAAATTTGAAGAAGGAGTTGCCAGTAGTTTCGAGTTAAACGAAGCACAAAGACAGCTTTACACCGCACAACAGGATTACTTACAATCTATGCTTAACGTAATTACAACTAAGGTTGAGTTAGAAAATTTATTAGATACAACTAAATATGAAGATCAAGAATAATTACCCCCGCCATATGAAAAAATTAGCAGCAATTTTTAGTGTTTCTCTTTTACTCGCCGCTTGTGGAAACGACAACGAAAAATCGGTGGATCAATTAATTGAAGAAGGAAATCTTTCTGAAATTAGAGCACGTAAATCTGAGCTTAGCAAAGAACAAAGCTCAATTACTTCAGATATTAATAGGTTAGATGAAGAAATTAACAAACTCGATAAAAACAAAAACCTTAATCTGGTAACTACGCAAAAAATAGCAGATAGCACGTTTGCGCATTATGCCGAAGTACAAGGTGATGTGGCTACCGACGAGAATATTATTGTCTACCCAGAATATTCCGGAATTTTAGATAGAATCTATGTACAGGAGGGTGATAAAGTAAATAAAGGACAGGTTTTAGCCAAAATCGATGATGGCGGATTATCCAGCCAGGTCGCACAATCTGAAGCACAGGCTACCCTTGCAAAAACTACCTACGAACGTCAAAAGAGACTTTGGGATCAAAATATCGGATCTGAAATTCAGTATTTAGAAGCCAAAACAAACTACGAAGCGTCTCAAAAAGCAGCAGAGCAACTAAAATCTCAGCTTGCAAAAACTACTGTTACGGCTCCATTTAGTGGTGTGATAGACGAGATCATTAGCAATCAGGGAGAAGTTGTAAGCCCTGGGCAAAGCCAGCTTTTAAGGATTATCAATCTCAGCAATATGTATGTTGAAGCAGCAGTTCCAGAGAATTACTTATCTAAAATTCAGAAGGGGACTTCAGTAAAAGTAATGATTAGTTCTGTTGGTCAAAATTACGAAGGAAAAGTAACTGAAGTTGGAAACAATATCAACCCTGCAAATAGGACATTCCGTGTAAAAATTGCTATCCCTAATCCTGATCGATTAATAAAACCGAATCAGATTGCTACAATTTTACTTAATGACTATACGGCTGAAGGTGCCATTACTATTCCAGAGAATACTGTTCAGAAAAATTCTTTAGGCGAAAGTGTCGTGTATACTCTCGAAAGCAAAACAGACAGCACAGGTGTCGCTAAGAAAAACATTATCAAAACTGGTTACGTTTATAACAACAAGATTGAAGTTACAGAAGGTTTAGAAGCTGGTGCAACTTTAATTGTAGAAGGCAGCAAGAGTTTAAGAGACGGACAGGAAGTAAAAATTAGCAAAAACTAAAAAATGAATAGTATAGATAAAGAATTTAAGCTCTCCTCCTGGGCGATCGACAACAAAATGACGGTTTACGTTATTATTGCGATCATTATGCTTGGTGGTTTGCTTTCTTATTACGGAATGCCTCGTGAAGCTTTTCCCGAAATTATAGAGACTAAGATTTACGTAAGCTCGGTTAACCCAGGAAACTCTGCCGAGGACGTAGAAAAGTTTATCACCGAACCTTTAGAAGAGGAGTTTAATGATATTGCAGGCATTAAAGAAATCACCTCTACTACCCTTCAGGATTACTCGATTGTAATTGTTGAGTTTGAAGAAGATATTAGTGTTGATGTTGCGAAAACTAAAGTTAAAGATAAAGTTGATTTAGTGAAAGCTGAAACTACCTGGCCAACCTTAGATAACGGCGCCAAGGTAGAACCAAATGTTTTTGATCTTAACCTTTCTGAAGAGCAACCGATATTAAACATCAATCTTACGGGAGATTATCCAGTTCAGCAATTAAAAACTTACGCTGAATACCTTCAGGATAAAATAGAATTGCTTCCTCAAATTAAAGAAGCAAGCATTCGTGGTGCTGAAGAAATGGAGGTAGAAATTGCTGTAGATATTTATAAAATGTCGGCTTCGCAGGTAAGTTTTGATGATATCATCAATGCTGTTAGTCTCGAAAATAAAACAATTTCTGCAGGAAATGTGATTACCAGTGGTATTCAGAAAAACATTAGAGTTGTTGGTGAAATTCAGGATCCAGCAGAACTTGAAAATGTAATCGTAAAACGTGAAGGCGGAAATATCTTTCTGAAAGATATCGCAGATATCAATTTCAAGGAAAAAGATGCGACCACTTTTGCAAGAGAAAAAGGTACGCCCGTTGTGATGTTAGACATCAAAAAACGTGGCGGAAAAAACATGATCGAGGCTGTTGAGAGCATTAAAGAAATCATCAGCACAGAGAAAGAGAATTACTTACCAGAAGATCTTAATATCTCATATTCTAACGACCAGTCTACAAAAACACAGACTCAGGTAGACGATTTGGTAAACAATATCATCTTTGGGGTAATATTGGTGGTTTTAGTACTCATGTTTTTCTTAGGATTTAGAAACGCACTATTTGTAGGTTTAGCGATACCACTTTCTATGTTCTTATCTTACATCGTATTATCTAGTTTAGGATATACACTAAATACCATGGTTCTTTTTGCATTGGTAATGGGACTAGGTATGTTGGTAGATAATGGTATCGTGGTTGTAGAAAACGTGTATACCTTAATGGACGAAGGTATGTCGCGCACCAAAGCAGCTAAACAAGGACTTGGTGAAATTGCGTGGCCTATTATTGCCTCTACTGCAACTACACTTGCAGCCTTCTTCCCTTTAGGTTTATGGCCAGGTACTATTGGTAAATTTATGATGATCTTTCCTATAACATTATCTATAGTATTAGGATCCTCTTTATTTGTAGCTCTTATTATAAACTCGATGTTAACTTCTCAGTTTATGAAAACTGAAGAAGAGGAAATGACTAAAAAGAAACTTATCAGATCCTCTATTATTTTTGGTGCTTTAGGAATTCTCTTTTTATTGAGTGGATTTCTATTAGACATTGGTGCCTTTAGAGGAATAGGAAATATCTTGATTTTAGTGGTGATCCTTTTATGGATTTACAAATATCTGCTTACTAGAGCTATTGCTTATTTCCAGTTTACCGCTTTAAAGAAGTTAGAGAATTCTTATGAGGATACGCTTAAATACGCCTTGAAAGGAAAAAGAGCTTATGCGTTTTTCTTCGGAACAGTGATTATGCTTATCGCTTCATTTATTTTAATTGGGGCTGTACAACCAAACGTATTGTTTTTCCCTGAAAATGAACCTAAGCAAATTATCACGTATATCGAATATCCAGAAGGTACAGATATTCAAAAAACGAATGAGCTAACCAAACAAGTTGAACAAAGGATCTATGATGCCATCGAAAAGTATAATGATGATGGTTATAATTATATGGTAGAATCTGCCGTTTCTCAAGTTGGTGAAGGTGCAGGAAATCCTCAAACAGATGGCGGCCAGCAAAACGAAATGCCTCATAAGGGAAAAATAACCTTATCGATGCGTGAGTTTAATGAGCGTAGAGGAGTAAAAAGTAGTGAAGTGATGGAAGAAATTCGCCAGGCCGTTCAAGGCTTTCCGGGTGCTTCTATTATTGTCGAAAAAGATGCCGCTGGCCCACCGGCTGGTTATCCAATTAATATCGAGCTTCGAGGCGAAAACTATGAAGAAATGCTTGCTGAAGCCGAGAATATGCGTTCTTACATTCAGAATTTAAGCATCGAAGGAATCGAAGAACTTAAAATTGATGTAAATAAATCTAAAGCTGAATTACAAGTTAAGGTCGATCGAAGAAAAGCAGGACAACTTGGAGTTTCCACTGTAGCTGTGGGACAAACCTTGCGTCGTGCAATTTATGGCGAAGAAATTTCGACTTATAAAAATGGTGATGATGATTATGAAGTAAATGTACGTTTTGGGGATGAATTTAGATACGATGAAAATGCATTGTTTAATCAACCCATAACCTTCAAAAATCAAAACAACGGGGAAACCGTGCAGGTGCCAATTTCATCTTTAGTTGAAACTGATGCCACTTCTTCTTTTAGCGCTATTAAAAGAAAGGATTTAAAAAGAGTCATTACCGTTTATTCGAATGTTCTTGGGGATTACAATGCCAACGAAATTGTTGCCCAGTTAAAAACTGAACTTCAGAATTATGAATTACCAGAGGAAATGAATTTTGCTTTTACTGGTGAGCAGGAAGAACAGGAAGACAACATGGCTTTCTTATTAAAAGCACTTCTAATTGCTATTGGCGGGATATTATTGATTCTGGTAGCTCAATTTAATTCATTATCTAAACCGATAATTATAGTTAGTGCGGTAGTCTTAAGTTTAGTAGGTGTATTCTTTGGATTGATTATTTTCCAGATGGATTTTGTGATCATTATGACGATGATGGGAATTATTTCTCTTGCAGGTATCGTAGTAAATAATGCAATTGTACTTATTGATTACACTCAGATTCTTATTGACAGAAAGAAAAATGAATTAGGAATCGAAGAAAATGATCTACTTACTAAAGCGCAATATTTTGAATGTATTGTTAGAGGTGGTCGATCAAGATTACGACCTGTATTATTAACTGCGATAACCACAGTACTTGGTTTAATTCCATTAGCCATAGGATTTAATATCGACTTCTTTGGATTGATGATTGACTATGCACCGGGAATTTACATTGGTGGAGATAACGTGATCTTTTGGGGTCCATTAGCGTGGACTGTAATTTTTGGATTAGTGTTCGCAACCTTCCTAACCTTAATTGTAGTACCGGTAATGTTTTACCTGGTTAATCGTGCAAAAGTTAAAACACGGAATAAAAGAAATGCCAGAAAACGGCAAAAGTTAGCAAATAGCTAAACAAAAAAAGCCCCAATTTTATCGGGGCTTTTTTTTTATTTTTTAAAGATTAAATTTAATCTTCGTTAATCGCTAATTTAGATTCAGAAGATAAATCATCAACCGATACTATTTGGTTAGATCTATATTCTACCTGCTTAATCTTATCACCTTCCCAAAAAAGCCATGTACCAACTTTTTCGCCGCTGTTATACTTTGCGGAGGCTGTCTTTTCACCGTTCTCGTCGTAAGAAATCCATTTCCCGTGGAGCTCTCCATTCTTGTACGTACCTTCCTGCCTAATATTTCCGTCTTCATAATAATAAGTTCCTTTAATTAAATCTCCCTGTTTTTCAAAAACAGGCTTTTTAATTCCGCTCTGTGCAATCGCTGCTCCACCAATCATCATCAGGGCAACAATCATTGTATTTTTTATCGTCTTCATATCTATATGTATTAATCTTACCTTTACAAATATAGCATAAAGTTTACATTAAAACAATAATTACGTAACATTAACTTAACATTAAACTTTTAAACAACTATAAAACAGTCGTTTAAAAACAAGGATTACGTAACATTAGCATAACATCGTGATTAATTTTAGATAGTTTATTTACTCAAACCACTTTTACTTATTACTTTTGCCCCACTAAAAATTTATGAAATCAACTATGTACAGAAGTCATACTTGCGGTGAGCTTAATTCCTCTGCAATTGGGAACCAGATCACGCTTTCAGGATGGGTGCAAAAAATAAGAAATAAAGGCTTTATGATCTGGGTAGATCTACGCGATCGCTACGGGATTACTCAGCTTATTTTTGATGAAGAGAGATCTTCTGAAGAATTAATGCAAAAAGCTGCAACCTTGGGCCGTGAGTTTGTAATTCAGGTAAAAGGTGAAGTTATAGAAAGAGAGTCTAAAAACCCTAATATCCCTACTGGGGAAATTGAAGTTTTGGTTAACGAATTAAGTATTTTGAATACTTCGTTAACTCCTCCTTTCACTATAGAGAATAAAACAGACGGCGGTGAAGATTTACGAATGAAATATCGCTATTTAGACATTCGTAGAAATCCAGTAAAAGATAAATTAGTATTTCGTCATAAAGTAGGAATGCAGGTTAGAAATTATTTATCTAACGAAGGCTTTATAGAAGTAGAAACTCCCTATCTTATTAAGTCTACTCCAGAAGGTGCAAGGGATTTTGTAGTACCTAGTAGAATGAACGAAGGCCAATTTTATGCCTTACCACAATCTCCACAAACTTTTAAGCAGTTACTTATGGTTGGTGGAATGGATAAATACTTCCAAATTGTAAAATGTTTTAGAGATGAAGATTTAAGAGCCGACAGACAACCAGAGTTTACTCAGATTGACTGCGAAATGGCTTTTGTAGAGCAAGAGGATATTTTATCGATTTTCGAAGGTTTAACCAAACATTTATTAAAAGAGGTAAACGGAGTAGAAGTTGATAAATTCCCGCGAATGACTTATGAAGATGCCATGAAAAAATATGGTAACGATAAGCCAGACATTCGCTTCGGGATGGAATTTGGGGAACTAAATGAGGTGACCAAACACAAAGATTTTAAAATCTTTAATGAGGCAGAATTAGTTGTTGGTATTGCAGTACCGGGAGGCGCTAGTTATAGCCGTAAAGAAATCGATAAATTAGTAGATTGGGTAAAACGTCCTCAAGTTGGTGCTTTAGGAATGGTTTACGCAAAATATAATGAAGACGGAAGCTTTAAATCTTCAGTAGATAAATTTTACGATGAAGAAGATTTAGCACAATGGGCAGAAAAGACCAACGCAAAACTAGGTGATTTAATTTGTGTTCTTTCCGGAGATACTAATAAGGTAAGAGCACAATTAAGTACTTTACGTATGGAAATGGCCGAGCGTTTAGGTTTAAGAAAAGCTGATGATTTCGCACCACTTTGGGTTATAGATTTTCCATTATTAGAATGGGACGAAGAAACAGAGCGTTACCACGCAATGCACCACCCTTTTACATCGCCAAAAATTGAGGACATTCCTTTACTAGAAAGTGATCCAGGAAAAGTTAGAGCGAATGCTTACGATTTAGTATTAAATGGTAATGAGATTGGCGGTGGTTCTATAAGAATCCATGATAAAGAAACTCAATCTAAAATGTTTACGCATTTAGGATTTACAAAGGAAGAAGCTAAAGAACAATTTGGCTTCCTTATGAATGCTTTTGAATACGGAGCGCCACCACACGGCGGAATTGCTTTTGGTTTTGATAGACTTACTGCTATACTTGGCGGCCAGGAAACTATTCGAGACTTTATTGCATTCCCTAAAAACAACGCAGGTCGCGATGTAATGATCGATGCACCATCCAAATTGGATGAAGAGCAATTAAAAGAATTAAGCTTAAAACTGAATATTGAATAAAAAAATCCTGCTTTAAAGCAGGATTTTTTAGTCATAACCCAAAATTGAGGTTTACACGATGTTTTTAAAATCAGTGCCTGGATTACAAAAGTTTTTGCTGTGGAAGACTAAGCATCTCTCCCAACAGCAGTTTATTTTAATCCTTAGTGCTATAATTGGTTTTGCAGCAGGTTTGGGTGCTGTTCTTATTAAAAACCTTACCCATTTTATTCAGAATTTACTGGAAGGAAACTTTATTGCCAATTATCACCATGCCTTCTATTTCATATTCCCGATTATAGGATTGGCTTTAACGGTCTTTATAATTAAAAAAATCCTTCGAAAGCCGGTAGGTCACGGTATACCGTCAACACTTTATGCTATTTCGAAAAGAAAAGGCTTAATGCGCTCTTTCCAAATGTACGGTTCTATACTTACTGCTCCACTTACCGTAGGTTTTGGCGGGTCTGTAGGTTTAGAGGGACCTACAGTTGCTACAGGTGCCTCACTTGGATCCAATATTTCTCGCTTATTCAGGATGAATCAAAGCGCAAGAACATTATTAGTGGGATGTGCTGCTGCTGGTGCGATGTCGTCCATATTTAAAGCGCCAATTGCTGCGATTATTTTTGCTATTGAAGTTTTTAGCCTGGATTTGACATTGGTAAGCATGCTACCTTTATTAACAGCTTCCGTTTCTGCAATCCTTACCTCCTATTTCTTTTTTGGATCAGACACTATATTACCGTTTGAGCTTCATGACAATTTCCATATTTCAGAAGTTCCTTTTTACATGATCTTGGGATGCATCTGTGCGTTAGGCTCGATGTATTTTACTATTATTTATTTCAGAATTCATTCTCTTTTTGGCAAAATTGAAAACAAATTTACGCGCCTTTTATTAGCAGGAACTGGATTAGGTATCATCATTTATTTTATCCCTCCTCTTTACGGAGAGGGCTACGGCGTAATCAATAATCTATTAGCTGAAAATTATATTGAAGCCTTAGGAACCAATTTTTTAAATGATTTTCTGGACAATATCTGGGTAGTTATCTTACTACTGGCAGGATTGGTAATTTTTAAAATTTTCGCAACCTCACTTACCTTTGCCGCTGGTGGTGTTGGAGGAATTTTTGCTCCTGTACTTTTTATGGGAAGTGCGTTGGGACACTGTTTCGCTTTAGTCGTAAATCATCTTGGAATCGTGGATAAGCCAATTTCTACCAGTAGTTTCACAATGGTTGGTATGGCAGGACTAATGGCCGGAGTTTTGCACGCACCGTTAACAGCTATTTTCCTTATTGCTGAATTAACTGGCGGTTATGAGCTTTTTGTACCTTTAATGATCACCGCATTGATTTCTTATATGATTACTAATACCGTTCAACCTCATTCCGTTTATACTATGGAATTAGCACAACGTGGTGAACTTTTAACTCACGATAAAGATCAAACGGTATTAACTTTGTTAGATATTAATCAGATTATCGAAAGAGATTTTGTTCCGTTAAATGTGACTATGACGCTGGGTGATGTTATCCATGAAGGTGTAATTAAATCTCCCCGAAATATATTTCCTGTATTAGACCAGGAAGAGAATTTTATGGGAATTATACTTTTGGATGATATAAGGCCTATTATGTTTAAACAGCATTTGTATGATGAAATTACGGTAAATGATATTATGCAAAGAGCACCAGATACTATAGATTTACAAAATGATAGTATGAAGACTATTATGAAAAAATTTCAGAATAGTGCCGCATGGAATTTACCGGTAGTTAAGGAAGATAAGTATGTTGGTTTTATATCAAAATCTAAAATGCTTACTGCATACCGCCAAAAATTGATCGAAGTAACTGTTTAATTAAAAGAAATCAAATCATGAAAATTGTGATGAAAATATTAGGTATAGCCATCTTAGTTGCCATTGGTGTTGGTTTCTATTTTCGAATAGCTGAGGATGATATTGTAACTGGCGATAGAATTATAGGAGTTGCAGTTTTAACATCATCTTTCGTACTTATGCCCATATTTTTAGTCGTAAGGTGGCGAGGAAAAAAGTTAGAAGATTATACGCTTAGCCCTAAAAACATGAAAAAAATGCAAGAAAAAGGTATAGATTAGAAAACATGCCTTAGTGATTTTTTTTGAGAATCTTTGCATTTTATTAAACTAATCTCAATTTTATTGTATTATGTTTGTACTTTACTAATTATTATTTTATTACAATGGAAGGTACAGTTAAATTTTTTAATGAGTCCAAAGGTTATGGATTCATTACCAACGACGACACAGGAAGAGACATCTTCGTTCACGTAACAGGGATCGATGGAGAAACTCTAAATGAAGGAGATAAAGTGGAGTACGTTGAGAAAGAAGGACGAAAAGGTCTGAATGCAGACGAAGTTCGTGTTATTGGATAGTGCATATAGATTAGATTTTATATAATATTCAAATGCAAAGCCGCTCGATGAGCGGCTTTTTTATGCTCTAAATTGAACTCAGAATCAATTGAAGGATAATAAAACCAAACATTATTCAATCCTTATAATCACTAAAAAAGCACATTTTCTTTTCCTGAATATCGTTCGAAACCACTATCAAATCCATACAAAATACAAAATCAGAAAAAAATTTATTTTTATTTGTACTTAATCTAAATAAGTATAAATTTGTCAGCAATTATTTTCACTGATGAGACTAAAAATACTACTTCTAATTCTTCTTTTACCAATTACTGCTCTTGCCCAGTATCACGTAAGTGGTATTGTTCAGGATTCAGAAGGGAACACACTTCCTGATACCAAAATTCTGCTTAGTCGCGGAGCTTTTTCAAAATCAACAACATCTGATGCTTCTGGATTTTACAAAATTGATGGTCTTAAAACCGGGACTTATGTACTGGAAATTATTAACGGAGATTTTATTGATTTTGATCAAATCATGATCCAACGCTCCAGTCTTAAACATAACATCAAGCTTAAAAACTCAAAAGATTATGAATTGGGGGAGGTAGCGCTTACAGGGGAGACTGTTAAATCTAAAATGGAGAAAAAAGGCTTTGCCGTAAGTGTTATAGAGACTAAAGAGGCCAGTCTTAGAAATGTCCAGACAAACGAACTATTAAATCAAACCGTAGGTGTAAAACTTCGACAAAACGGAGGCTTAGGATCTCGCGTTGAATACAGCCTCAATGGCTTATCAGGTAGCGCTGTAAGTATATTTATTGATGGCATACCGATTTCGGTATATGGCTCTTCTTTTAGTTTAAATAGCATACCCCCTGCGATGATTAAAAGAATCGAAGTATACAAAGGAGTTGTGCCGGCTCACCTTGCCGACGATGCACTGGGTGGTGCAATAAATATCGTATTGAATCAGGGGGCTAAAAATAATTTAAATGCCTCAATTTCCTATGGATCATTTAATACTACACAGGCCAATCTCAATGCTTTATATAGATTCGAGAAATCCGGTTTTACCGTTAAGGCTTCTGGTTTTTATAATTATTCTGATAATGATTATGAAGTTAGTGGCCGATCTATTGTAGATATTGATCAATACGGAAGACAAACTCCAATAACTGCCCGCCGATTTAATGATGCCTACAGATCTAATGGAGGCATGTTTCAGGCTGGTTTTACCAATACAAGTTGGGCAGATCAATTTTTTATAGGTGTTACAGCTTCAGATGATTATAACGAGGTACAACAAGGTGTTTTTCCTACCATCAATCCATATAATGGTAGGTATACAGAATCTGATGCTCTATTGGCTAATCTTACTTACCAGAAAAAAGATCTATTCGTAGAAGGTTTAGATATTAATGTCCACGGAACATACGGTGAGCGAAATACATTCATTAATGATACGGTTCCTTGGGCTTACACCTGGAGCGGAGAACGAATGCTGGATATTAATGGTGATTATCTTAAGCTTACTTCGGAATCCCAACAGGGAGGAGGCCCCACTTTGGAGTATAATAACAGGGAAGTTTCCTCTATCAGATCAGGCATATCATACGCCATCGATAAACATCATAAATTTTTCATCAATCATGTCTATACTGGTTTAATAAGAGAAGATCATGACGACATAAAATCGTTATTAGAAAATACTTTTAAAGAACATAAAGATTTACATAAAAGCATCTACTCTTTAAGCTATGAGTTAAAAGCTTTTCAAGAGAAGTTACAACTCAATCTTTTTGGGAAACATTATCGCCAAAAAGTTTATAATAATAAGCCCATATTTGAGCAAAATGAGAATGGAGAGAAATCTGTAGTGAACGAAATTTACGAAAGCAACAAAAGTTATACAGGCTATGGTGCTGCTGCCTCTTTTGAAGTTCTTCCTAATGTAACTCTAATTACTTCTGCAGAAAAAGCGATTCGACTACCTAGCGAAACAGAAGTTTTTGGAAACCCAGCTCAAAACACGATGGAAAATCCATCTATAATGCCAGAAATAGCTCATAATTATAATTTTGGGCTATCATTAGGTTCGTTCCACTTCAATAACCATCGGTTAAAACTATCTACCAATGTTTTTACCAGAGACATTCAAGACAGGATTGGCTTGCCCCTAGAAAGGAATCCAAATTCAGAAGTAACTCCTTATGTTAATCAAGGCTCAGTTACATCGACCGGAATAGATGCCGAATTAAATTATTCTTACAAAACTTTAGGCTTTATATTCAATATTTCTCATTTAGACCTTAAGCAGGATAACGGGGTAGGAATTGCAATCCCTAACACTCCTTTCTTTATGATGAATGCCAGTTTAAAATATGCTATGCATGATATTTTTCAAAAAAATTCAGTATTAAACTTTTTCTATAACGCACAATTTACCGGAGAGTTTTACTACATCCAAACCGAGGGTTATGGATCTAACGTAAAAGGTCTCGATGAATTTTTAGTACCTCAACAAATTGGCCAGGATCTAGGTATATCTTATAGCTTCCCTAATAATAAAGTTGCTGTAAGTGTGGATGCTAAAAATATTCTTGATGAACCACTGTACGATAATTTAAGAGTACAAAGACCGGGACGAGCTTTTTATCTAAAGCTGAACTATTCATTTAATAAATTCTAACCTCTTAAATATAATATAATATGAAATTTAATTTTTTAAAAAAAAGCACCTTATTGATCTGTGCATTGAGCGCAGGAATGATAAGCTCTTGCAGCAGCGATGATGATGTTAACAGTATAGAAAGAGAAACACCTCCAGACGAAAACTCGAGATGGATTACCGTAGCAGCTGCAAAAATGGGAAGTGATCCAGGAGATGGTAATGGAGGTACTTCAATTTACTCTATAAATAGCAACAAGGCTAAGGATCCTAACGCTAAGATTAAGCCTTTTGATAATGGATTTATTGTTCCTTCTAATAGAACTGCAAGATTACAATCTTCTGCTGATGGAGACCAGGTTTATAATATCACTTATGCGGGAGACACCGGTGGTAATTTTATGAAATATGATGTAAATGGTGGGCAAGATTTTATCGAAGTAGGTTCACAATTAAATATATCATCTTACGTAGGCACTGCTCCAAGATGGACCAAATTATCTGATGACAAAACAGGAGCTGCAGTATATATCGCTACAGAAAATATTGTGGATGATAATGATACTGAAGATGATGTAACCGATGATGTTTATGTTCGTACCAATTCAAAGCTTTCTATTGTAACCATAGGCTTAGAACAGTCAGATATCAAAACATTTAAAGAATATGACTTACCACTAAGCGAAGAATTAGAAGCTCAGGGTTATTACATTGGTAGAGTTGATATGCCTGTTTTAAATGCTGCCGGCAACAAACTTTATATTGGTGTTAACATGAGAAAATTAAATCCTGAAACCCTAGAAAGAGAAAGTGATTTCGAAGCTTTAGGTTCAAAAACTATCGTTTTAGATTATCCTTCTTTAGAAAACCCAAGAATGATTACATCTGAAGTTGGGCACGGAAGTACCAATGGATACCGTAGCATTAATGCTTTTGAATACAAAGGAAGTGTATATCAAGCTAATCAGGGAGATCCAGAAGGTTCTCATATTTTAAAAATTGGTACTGATAATGAATATGATGATTCTTATGTATTCAACTTAGACGAAGCATTAGGGATAAATGAAGCGTACATTCTTGCATGGAGACCAGCCGCTAATGGAAAAGCGATTATAGCATACCGTCATGCAGGTTCTGCTGAAGGGGTTGCTGGACAACAAGGATTTTTCGCCCTTGCAGATTTAAATACTGGAACAGCAGAAAAAATCAATGAAATTCCATACGATACCGATTTTTATCTTTTCCAATATCAAGGATTTGTTGTTGATGGTACAGAGATATACCTAACAGAAGCTCCGGTTGGAAAAAATGGAAATATTTATGTGATCGAGACAGAAACTGGAGAAGTAACTAAAGGTGCTGAACTAGTGAATGTTGAAGGAAGTCATTTTATTGGAGTTTTCTAAAACCAAATACTTATCAAAAAAAGCCGCTCAATAAGCGGCTTTTTTGTTTTTATATTTTCCTGAACTATTTACTAACTAACTGCGATTTGATTCCGGTAAACATTGCATCTGTTAATTCAGAAATATTAAAGTTGTGACTCCAATTCCAATCCGCTCTAGCTTCAGCGTCATCTATACTCGAAGGCCAGGTATCTGCAATATCCTGTCTAAAATCAGGTTCGTAATTCATTTCAAATTCTGGGAGATGTCTTTTAACTTCTTCAGCTAAAATCTTCGGAGTAAAACTCATAGCAGATAAATTATAAGAAGAACGTACTTTGATAGCTTCTGAAGGTGCATCCATAATATCGATTGTCGCCTTTATAGCATCGTCCATAAACATCATAGGCAATTCGGTTTCCTCAGATAAGAAAGAGGTATATTTTCCGTTTTGCATCGCTTCGTGAAAAATTTCTACCGCGTAATCTGTTGTTCCTCCACCAGGCAATGTTTTATAACTAATAATTCCCGGATATCGAATACTGCGCACATCTACACCGTATTTTTTATGATAATAACTACACCAACGCTCCCCTGTTTGTTTACTAATGCCGTAAACGGTAGTAGGTTCCATAACGGTCGTTTGTGGTGTTTGTTCTTTAGGTGTAGAAGGTCCAAATACTGCAATACTGGAAGGCCAAAATACTTTTTTAATCTTCTTATCTTTTGCCAGATTCAACACATTAAATAAAGAATCCATATTTAATGCCCATGCTTTCATAGGTACTTTTTCACCAGTAGCACTAAGCATCGCGGCCATAAGGTAAACGACCTCAATGTTATAATGACCAACTAATTTCTCAATTGCATCAAAATCCATTGCATTTGCAATTTCAAAAGGCCCGCTAGACATAAGCTCCTCGCTTCCCTCACGAATGTCGCTGGCAATCACTGCAGCATTTCCGTGGAGTTCACGAAGTTTTAAAGTAAGCTCTGTTCCTATCTGGCCGCTAGCTCCAATAACTAAGATATTTGTGGGCATACACTTAATAATTTTCTGCAAATATACTTATTTATTGAGAATACAATTTACTAAAACGTTTTACTAAACTCAAAAATTATGTTCTTTTTAAGAATATAGAAAAATTATGGCTATAGCATTTTAATCATTTACATTTGTACTATTAAAAATTGATAATGAAGCGACTGATTTTCGGTATAGTATTGATCTTTTTAGCCTCTTGCGACCAAAATTCGGAAAAGCAAAAACCCGAAGAAAATGTTCGGGAAAGCGATGCTTTTACAGAAGAGTTTACAATTCCTTTTCAAAAAGTAACGCTAGATGCTAAAGCGAAAGAAGAAACTATAAAGTGGGTGGCCTATATTGCCACTATAAATGAAATAGAAAATCTTCAAAATACTTCAGTAAACAAACTTATTGATAAGTCGACTGCTATAGCACAGCTCATGGAAGAGCTTCAATTATCTATCCCCAAATCTTTAGAATCAAAACCAGTATTAGCGAGATTGCGTGTACTTTCTACAAAGGCTAATGTACTGGCTCAAAAATCGCACTTACAAAAACTACATCCAGAAGAGATTAAAGAAGTTGGTTTAGAAATTCCAACGGAATTTTATAATCTGAATATTCAGCTAAACGAATTGTTTATTGAAAGTATAGAAGATTTTGAAGCTGAACTAGATCGATTGGTAGAAGAAAACCGAAAAAGACAAGAACAAAAGCGCGATAGCCTAAAGGCCCTTCAGAATTAAAACTTTGGGATTTATTGTATCTTCAGCAAAAATAAATCTCATGAAACAAACTATTCTTTTCATCAGTTTTTGCTTTATTTCAATTATTGGGTCGTCGCAGACAATGCCTTACCAATCAAACAAAAAAGAAGCTACATCTGAAATTAATAAAGTTATCGATTCCTGGCATGAAGCCGCTGCCGAAGCCAATTTTCAGCAATACTTTAGCCTACTCACCAAGGATGCTATTTTTATAGGAACAGATCCTACTGAGAATTGGAATAAAGATGAGTTTAAGGCATACTCAAAACCACATTTTGATAAAGGGAAGGCCTGGAGCTTTAGTTCAGTAGAGCGAAATATTTATCTTGAAGATAACAAAGGAATTGCCTGGTTTGATGAGCTACTAGATACACATATGGGCATTTGCCGCGGATCTGGAGTAATGCGTTTCGAAAACGGAAATTGGAAAATCGCACACTATGTACTATCTATAGAAATCCCAAATGATAACGTTACTGAAGTCGTGGATATCAAAAAGGATTTTGATGAAAAAATGATAGAAACAATAAAAGCTGAACAGTAAAAATGTCTCTCTGTTTGTAACAATTATTATAAAAACGCGTCTGTTTTATTACATTAGCGACAATTTTGTAAACAATCCATATTAAAATGAAAAAAATAACAAATGCGGTGTGTTTGTCTTTACTTGGTGCTGCCATGATCGGTTGCCAAAATGAAGATAAATCTACCGAAACTGAGAAAGTAGAAATCCATGGGATTAATGTATCCTATATGGATACCACAACCAGTCCTAAAAAAGACTTCTTTAGATACGTAAATGGAACATGGTTAGATTCTACCGAAATTCCAGGAGATCGTACTTCTTGGGGTAGCTTTATGGAATTAAGGGAGACTACAGATAACGACGCTCTTGCGCTATTAGATGAAGCTTCTAACGATGAAAATCTTAAAGCGAATAGCGACCAGGCAAAAGCAGTAAATCTTTATAAAACAATTATGGATACCGTTGCTCGAAATGAGCAGGGCGTAAAACCAGTTTTACCTTATCTAGAAAAAGTAGATAAAATTGAAAATAAAGAAGATTTACAAGCGTATTTAACCGAAATGTCTAAATACGGCGGTGGCGGTTTTTTCTCATTCGGTGTACGAGCAGATGCTAAAAACAGTAATGAAAACGCAGCTTATCTTTATCCTGGGAGCCTTGGTTTACCAGATCGTGATTATTACGTAGGAGATGATTCTGATTCTAAAGAGAAAAAAGCCAAATACGAAGCGCATATTGCTCGCATGATGCAATTTTTAGATTACTCTGAAGATGACGCTAAAAAGCTTGCAAAATCTGTTGTAGAGTTTGAAACAAAACTAGCAGAACCAAGATTGGATAAAGTAGAGCGTCGTGATGCACGTAAAACTTATAACCCGATGACTGTTTCTGAACTTCAAAAAATGGTTCCGGCAATCGATTGGAACACCTATTTTGAAGAAATTGGAGCAGGAAAATTAGATACTATAATTGTATCTCAGCCAAAATACATGAAAACTATGCAAAGCCTTTTAGCTAAAAAGGATGTTGAAGCATGGAAAGATTATCTTACTTGGACTGCTTTTGATGCTGCTGCCGGAATGCTTACTACCGATATCGAAACCGCAAACTGGGAATTTTACATGAAAACTTTACGTGGTGCAAAGGAACAACGTCCTCGCAACGAGAGAGCGTTAGGAACTGTAAACGGTATGGTTGGCGAAGCGCTTGGTAAATTATATGTTGAAAAACACTTCCCACCTGAAGCTAAAGAAAAAGCGCAGGAAATGATCGCTAACGTGATTAAAGCTTACGAAAAGCGAATCAATAACCTTAGCTGGATGAGCGAAGACACTAAAAAGAAAGCGATCGAAAAGCTAGAAACTACTACCATAAAAGTAGGCTATCCAGATGAATGGAAAGATTATAGCGATCTAGAAATCACAGGATCTGAAGATGGCTCGTATTTTCAAAATGTGATGAATGCTCGCAAATGGAGTGTTGCTGAAAATATTGAAAAATTAGATGAACCGGTTGATAAATCTGAATGGTATATGGCGCCACAAACTGTGAACGCTTATTACAATCCTAGCTACAACGAGATCGTATTCCCAGCTGCTATTTTACAGCCACCTTTCTATGATTATAAAGCCGATGCTGCTGTAAATTACGGTGGAATTGGAGCTGTAATTGGACACGAAATCTCTCATGGTTTTGATGATAGTGGTGCTCGTTTTGATGCTGAAGGAAACCTTAACAACTGGTGGACAGATGAAGATCTTACGCAATTTGAAGGTTTAGGAAAAGACTTGGCAGATCAGTATAGCGCTATTGAAGTTTTAGACAGCACTTTTATTAATGGTGAATTTACTTTAGGTGAAAATATTGGTGATCTTGGTGGCGTAAATGCTGCTTACGATGGTTTACAAATGCATTTAGAAGAGCATGGCGATCCAGGGAAAATAGATGGCTATACTCCAGAGCAACGTTTCTTCCTTTCTTGGGCTACTGTATGGCGTACTAAGATGCGTGATGAAGCTTTAAAGAATAGAATTAAAACAGATCCTCACTCTCCAGGAATGTATAGAGCGTATGTTCCGCTACAAAATATTGATGCTTTTTATGAAGCTTTCAATATTACAGAAGGAGACTCGATGTATGTGAAACCAGAAAATCGTGTGAAAATCTGGTAAGATGTATAATTTATACCAAAAAGCCTGAAGATATCTTCAGGCTTTTTTTATTTAAAATTTGTAATTTCACAGCATAATTCTTTTTCTATGAAACGCTTCTTTCTGGGTTTTTGCTGCTCCCTCTTCTTATTCTCATGCACTAACGAAAGCGAAAATTTTGATTGGCTAGTTGGCGATTGGGAAAGAGTTAATGGAGAAGAAGGTTTTGAAACTTTTGAAACTTGGAAAAAAAAGGATCGGTATTATTCTGGGCTTGGTTACACTTTACTGAAGGAAGATACCATATTTAAAGAAGAGTTACAGCTTTTTGAAGATAACGGACGGTGGATCCTGAAGGTAAAAGGGCAAAACGAAGCTCCGACACCATTTATCTTGACAGAATTAAATCCCGAGTTTTTTGTAGCTGAAAATGATACGAACGAATTTCCTAAAAAGATAATTTATAAAATTGAAAATGACTCTTTAAAAGCAAATGTTTCGACCTCAGAGTTTGATGTGAATTTTGAATTTGTGAAAATTCAGAAATAACCTACCTTTAGGCAAACCATGAGGCATTGATTCGCAAACCTTCTTTATTTCGAGGCAAGCCTCAGAGCATTTAATCTAGATTATCGAGTAAAATTACTCAATATCGGTTTCTAAGACTGCATATTCAAAATTATCAGACCAACCACTTTTAAGTGGTAACACTTTTCGCTTTCTCCCTTCTCGAATCATTCCCACTTTTTCCAAAACACGAATACTTCCAATATTTTCTACTGCACAGCCCGCTTCGATTCGATGTAATTTCAATTCATTAAAACCAAAGTCCAACACTCTTTTTAAAGCTTCGGTGGCGTATCCATTATTCCAGAATTCTGAATCTAATTTATACCAAACTTCTGCTTTTTTATATTTAGAGCTACCTGGTTTTAATGCGACAAGGCCGATAAAAGATTTTTCTTTCTTCAGCTCGATTTTAAATATCAAATCGTCTTGAGCCAACCATTTTTGTACGATCTCCTCAGTCTCTTTAAGATCTTTTGGTATTCCTAAGGTATTGTATTGATCTGTTTCTGGTAGCGCATGTAACTCATGAATTTTCCTGACGTCAGCAATTGAAATTGGCTTCAAGCACAAACGTTTGGTAATTAAATTCATCATTAATTGTTATCAAAAATTAGATTCAGAAATAATAAAAAGCATCTTCAATATGCTCAATTCGGGTTCCAGAAGCATTTTTGATGATCGCTACAATGTCAAATCGTATCTCTACATCAAGATTCTTAGTTTCCGCATAATGATTCATCGCCAAAACTAATCTCTGAATTTGTCCGCTCTTTACAAAATCCTGCGGATTTCCGAATATAGATGTGCTTCTGGTTTTCACCTCAACGCCTACTAAAATTTCTTCCTTAAAAGCGATAATATCAACTTCAGCTTTCTGAAATCGATAGTTTTTCTCTAAAACCTCATATCCATTTTCTTCAAGAAAAGCAATGGCCAGTCTTTCTCCCTTTTTACCAAGTTCATTGTGGCTAGCCATTATTTTTCAACTTTTAATTAAGGTTTAATCACGATACATGATCGTAGAAACTTTTAAATTTAAAGCTTCGATCTCTTCAGGACTAGCATCAATCATCCGATCGCCATAAAATTTATCGGCAATTTCTCCTTCAGGATTTAAAAATACGCGGATATTAGAATCTTCCAGCTTTCCGCCATTCCAATCTACAGCGCCACTATAATCCCATCCAAATCCGTAGAATTTCACTTCTTTGCCGTTAATTTTAGTCAGCTCGTCATAAGTGGTTCCTACTTTAATTCCGTTAGCCGACTTCCATTTTCCGTCTTCAGCATATTTAATTTCAAAAATCGACGTTTTAGATTCGTCTTTCCAGGTAATCAAAATTTCGTTTTCGGTATCAGGATACAAAACAGTATAAGGACGCTCTTCTCCTTCTTCAATCCCACCAACTCCTTCTTCTGGATTTGCATCACTATACATGCTTAAAACCTGCTCGTAAGTTTTATGCTGAAGCGATTCTAAGGTATATCGCTCGTTTTCAGCAGCTTTTTTACTTCCGCCACAGGCAACAAAACTTATACTGATAATTGCTAAAAGTAGTTTTTTCATTTTGGTTAGTTTTTACTGAAATTTGCTGTCTTTAGAAGACATTTTTATATTCTGAAAATTTAGTGCTATCACTGGTTTTACCACGAGTTGAGGTTTCCTAATGAATCACAAGACTAAATTAGAAACAAATTGAATGGCGACATGGTGTTTTGCAAGAATTTAACGCGTATTATTTCGCAGTTGCTTACCTTTACGCCCTTAAATTCATCCTGGTAAAATTATGATGAGTTTTAGTAAAAAAATACCCCATAAATTTGGGGAAGATTAATCAAATCTCGGATACCGAGTAAAAGTTGAAACAAATAATGAGTAATACGCCAAAAAGATATACAATCACGGCAGCTTTGCCTTACACTAATGGACCCATCCATATTGGACATCTATCGGGAGTTTACGTTCCCGCAGATATCTATTCGCGATTTTTAAGAATGCAGGGGCACGATGTGGCTTTTGTTTGCGGAAGTGATGAGCATGGTGTGCCAATTACCATTAAGGCGAAAAAAGAAGGTGTTACTCCACAGGATATTGTAGATAAATACGACGGAATCATAAAAGATTCTTTTAATAACTTCGGAATTTCTTTTGATAATTATTCAAGAACTTCAGCTCCAATTCATCATAACACAGCTTCAGAATTCTTTAAAAAGCTATATGATAATGGAAAGTTTATTGAAGAAACTACCGAGCAACTTTATGATGCTGAAGCAAAACAGTTTTTAGCCGATCGTTTTGTGACAGGAACCTGTCCAAAATGTGGGAATGAAGAAGCTTATGGCGACCAGTGTGAAAGCTGCGGAACTTCGCTAAATGCGACAGATCTAATTAATCCAAAATCGGCAATTACAGGAGCGACTCCAACTTTAAAAGAAACAAAACACTGGTTTTTACCTTTAGATCAATACGAAGATTGGTTAAAAGAATGGATTCTTGAAGGTCATAAATCAGATTGGAAATCGAATGTATACGGACAGGTAAAATCTTGGATCGACGATGGTTTACGTGCCAGAGCGGTAACCCGTGATCTAGATTGGGGAATCCCGGTACCGGTTGAAGGTGGCGAAGGAAAAGTGCTGTACGTTTGGTTTGATGCTCCTATTGGATATATTTCTTCAACTAAAGAATGGGCAGAACGCGAGGGAAAAGACTGGGAACCTTACTGGAAAGATAAAGACACCAAACTAGTTCATTTTATAGGGAAAGATAATATCGTTTTTCATTGTATCATTTTCCCGGTAATGCTAAAAGCGCATGGAGATTATATTTTACCAGAAAATGTACCGGCTAACGAGTTTTTAAATTTAGAAGGTAAGAAATTATCGACTTCTAAAAACTGGGCAGTTTGGCTACATGAATATTTAGAGGATTTCCCGGGGCAGCAAGACGTTTTGCGTTATGCATTAACGGCGAACGCTCCAGAAGCAAAAGACAACGACTTTACATGGAAAGACTTCCAGGCAAGAAATAATAATGAGTTAGTAGCCATATTCGGGAATTTTATTAACCGTGTTGTAGTGCTTACTAACAAATATTATGACGGTGAAGTTCCTACTCCGAGCAAATATTCTGAATTTGATGACGAAGTAATTGCTGCTCTAAAAGCTTATCCAGCTGTAATAGCAAGTTCGATTGAAAAGTATAGATTTAGAGAAGCACAGGGAGAATTAATCAATCTTGCTCGATTAGGAAATAAATATTTAGCTGATGAAGAGCCATGGAAATTGGTAAAAACTGATGAGGAACGTACAAAGACAATTATGTACGTCGCTTTACAAGTTGCATCGGCCTTAGCTACGCTTAGTGAACCATTCTTACCTTTCACTTCTAATAAATTGAAAGAGATTTTGAAGTTTAGCGCTGAAGAAAGAAATCTTAACGACGGAGAACTTTCCCAGTGGGATAAAATTACCACTCGTGAAGCTCTTTTACCTGCTGGCCATGTAATTGGTAAAGCAGAATTGCTTTTCTCTAAAATTGAAGACGAGCAAATAGAATGGCAGCTACAAAAATTAGAAGCTTCTAAAGCGGCTAATGCTAAAGCTGAAGAAAGTGTAGAACCACAAAAAGAAACAGCTAATTTTGAAGATTTCACTAAAATGGATCTTCGTGTAGGAACAATTTTGGAAGCCGAAAAAATGCCAAAAACCAAGAAATTAATGGTTTTAAAAGTAGAAACCGGTTTAGATAAAAGAACGATTGTATCTGGAATTGCAGAACATTTTAAAGCGGAAGAACTAATAGGAAAAAAGGTCACCGTTTTAGCGAATCTTGCTCCAAGAAAACTACGTGGTGTAGAAAGTGAAGGAATGATCTTGCTTACCGAAAATGCCGAAGGTAAACTGGTATTTGTAAATCCAGACGAAGCTAATGTAAACGACGGTGCTACGATAAATTAAAAAATAACGGCTAAAGAATTTCTTTAGCCGTTTATATTTTTAGATTCTTTATGCTCAAAATTGCCTTTCACCCCATTTATAAACATTCCTTGCCAGAGAGACATCGTTTCCCCATGGAAAAATATGAGTTGTTACCAAAACAGCTTTTACATGAAGGTACTTGTGAAGAGCAACATTTTTTTGAACCAAAATCGGCGAGTATTGAAGATATTCTAGCAGTACATACCAAAGAATATGTTGAGAATTTAACCAATCTTACGTTAGATAAAAGAGCGATTAGAAAAACGGGGTTTCCGCTATCTCAGGAACTTGTAGATCGCGAAATTATTATTGCGGGTGGCACTATTGAAGGTTGCCAATATGCGCTGGAAAACGGTATTGCAATGAATATCGCTGGTGGCACGCATCATGCCTACAGTGATCACGGTGAAGCTTTTTGCCTATTGCACGATCAGGCAACTGCATCGCGATATCTTCAGAAGAAAAAATTAGCTGAAAAAATACTCATTATCGATCTTGATGTTCATCAGGGAAACGGTACAGCCGAAATTTTCCAGAATGATGATTCTATTTTTACATTTTCGATGCACGGAAAAGGAAATTATCCTTTCAGAAAAGAAGTTTCAGATCTGGATATTGAAGTCCCAGATGGTTCTAAAGATGAATATTATTTAAAGACGCTAAAAGAAACGCTGCCAGATCTTATTGAAAAAGTACAACCCGATTTTATTTTCTATCTGTGCGGAGTTGATATATTAGAAACCGATAAGCTTGGCCGACTTTCATGCTCGGTAGAAGGTTGTAAAGAACGTGATCGATTTGTTTTGCAAACCTGCCACGATCTTAACATCCCGGTACAATGTAGCATGGGCGGTGGTTATTCTCCTGAAATAAAAATAATCATAGAAGCTCACGCTAATACTTATCGCCTTGCTCAAAACATTTACTTTTAGCTGGCTTTCAGCTTCTTCATAAATTTCGCGAATTCTGGTTTAAATTCTTCAAATAAAGGGAGCTTTTTATTCTTCAGCATTACTTCACTAAAGAGTTTCAACCCCAATGCAAATTCGGTTGCCTCGGCTTCAGTTTCAAAAATTTGTTTCGATTTTACAGCATCTATAATTCCGAAGACCTCATCGTGGTTTCTAAATTCAAATTCGATATTCTGGTGCGGAACATCTTCCTTAAGCGTAGCTACTGTTTCTAGCTGTAGTCTGTAAATATTAGCCTTTTTCTCCATTACTTTTTATACAAAGTAACTAAACACTGCTTGGTTCTAAAAAAATCATTTGAAATTCATTTTAAAAACAGGACAGCACAGGATGCCTAATTTCTAAATAAATTAAACTTTTAACAAACTAAAGCATATTTCATTCAAAATTAAACAATTTATTCTGGTAAAAAATTGAGAAACGATAACGCTAAGAAATATTGGAAAGAAAACATCAAATATCTCGTAATCTTACTGAGCATTTGGTTCGTAGTTTCTTTTGGAGCAGGAATCATATTTAAAGATTTTTTAGATCAATTTAAGCTTGGAGGTTTTAAACTCGGTTTTTGGTTTGCTCAACAAGGATCGATTTATGTTTTTGTAATACTTATTTTAGTTTACATCCGCCTAATGAATAAACTGGATAAAAAATATGGCTATTCAGAGTAACACCAAAATGTAATATGCAAGTAACTTTTATATCTTAAATATGGATGTTCAATTATGGACCTGGATTTTAGTCGGCATTAGTTTTACGCTGTATTTTGGTATAGCTATTTGGGCAAGAGCCTCATCTACAAAAGATTTTTACATCGCTGGTGGCGGTGTCTCACCATTAGCCAACGGAATGGCCACGGCCGCAGATTGGATGAGCGCAGCTTCATTTATATCTATGGCCGGGCTTATTTCCTTTAGCGGTTACGATGGTTCTGTTTATTTAATGGGATGGACGGGCGGCTATGTTTTGTTGGCTCTCTTATTAGCGCCTTACCTTCGAAAATTCGGAAAATTCACGGTTCCAGATTTTATTGGCGACCGTTACTACTCTAATTCCGCAAGAACGATTGCTATTGTTTGTGCATTGATTGTTTCTTTTACGTACGTAGCAGGGCAAATGCGCGGGGTTGGGATCGTTTTTTCTCAATTTCTTCAAGTCGATATTACCAAAGGAGTTCTTATAGGAATGATCGTAGTTTTGGTTTTTGCATTTCTAGGCGGAATGAAAGGAATAACTTATACTCAGGTTGCCCAATATTGCGTTTTGATTTTTGCTTTTATGGTTCCGGCAATTTTTATTTCCATCCAGATGACGGGGAATCCATTTCCACAAATTGGTATGGGCGGAAGAGTTGAAGATGGCACTTATTTATTAGATAAGTTAGACCTCTTACACACCCAGCTTGGTTTTAAAGAATATACCAGTGGTAGCAAATCTACCTGGGATGTATTTGCCATTACCTTTGCATTGATGGCAGGAACTTCAGGATTACCACATGTTATTGTTCGTTTCTTTACTGTTCCCAATGTTAAAGATGCGCGCAAATCTGCTGGATATGCTCTTTTACTTATTGCGATTTTATACACAACAGCTCCTGCGGTTTCGGTATTTGCCAGAACAAATTTAATTACCACGGTTAATGAAACTGCTTATTCCGATTTACCAGTTTGGTTTAGAAATTGGGAGAACACAGGTTTAATTTCATGGACCGATAAAAATGATGATGGAAAAATACAATATAGAAATGCAGAGGCTGTAGCCGGTAAACCTGTTTTTACTGAAGAAAGAGGTGCCTACGGTGAACGCATTGTTAGTAATGCTACCACATCTGAAAATGAACTTTATGTTGACAAAGACATCATGGTTTTAGCCAATCCTGAAATTGCCCAGCTACCAAATTGGGTTATAGGATTAGTCGCTGCCGGTGGTCTTGCCGCAGCACTATCGACTGCTGCAGGATTGTTATTGGTAATTTCGACCTCTGTTTCTCATGATCTTGTGAAAAAGCAATTAAAACCAGATATTTCTGATAAAGGCGAGCTTCTCGTAGCTAGAATCAGCATTTTAGTAGCAATTATAATTGCAGGATTTTTTGGTATTTATCCGCCGGGATTTGTAGCGGCGGTCGTCGCACTCGCTTTTGGCTTAGCTGCTGCCTCATTTTTTCCTGCTATCGTACTTGGAATTTTTGATAAAAGAATGAATAGACAGGGAGCGGTAACAGGAATGGTGGTTGGAACTAGCTTAATGCTAATTTATATGATCATTTTTAAAACCGGACTTATAGGCGTTATGGAACCTTTACCAGAAAGCCAATGGCTATTTGGTACTTCCCCAGAAGGATTTGGGGTTATTGCCATGTTCGTGAATTTTGTTTTGGCTATCATAATTTCAAGATTAACACCTCCGCCTCCAGAAAGTGTTCAAGAGATTGTAGAAAATATTAGAATTCCAAGCGGTGCGGGTGAAGCTCAAATGCATTAAAAATCACGCAGTAAACTTTTTATTTACTGCGTGATTCTATTTCATTTTCCTAATAAAACGATCTCATTACAAACAACTTCGGTAAAATACCGTTTATTGCCGTCTTTATCTTCGTAATTACGGTTAGTTAATTTCCCATCGATAGCAATTTCTTTTCCTTTTGGCACATAGTTTTCTACAAGGTCTGCTGTTTTTCCCCATGCTACAAGATTATGCCACTGGGTTTCAGAAACTTTTTCTCCTTTCGCATTCTTGTAATATTCATTGGTCGCTACAGAGAATTTAGCCAATTTTTTACCTGATTCTAAATTTACTATTTCAGGTTGATTTCCTACGTGACCAATTAGTTTTACGCTATTTCTTAAAGTACTCATATCGATTAAATTTAGACAATATTGAAAATCATTCGTTCATTTCAACAGAGCAAACATAGATGAGCAAAAAAGCTTTATCCGTCTGTAAACTAATTGTTTTCGTATGTATTCGTTTGTAAATGATTGTAATTATTTAAAAACTTTTCAATCTTATAAAAACCACCGTTAAGGTTAAAATTTTAGCTATCTCTATAGATGTCTCAATTTTAAAGTCTGTTTTTAAAATTTCAAAATGTCCATTAAACCTTATCACTATGTCGGCATTATCCTTTTTATCTTATACATAGCTTGCCAAAACGTTAAAAAAACATCGGATATAGATTTAAAGGATGAGCATAAGATCCCGCATCTTCAGTTTAAAACCGAGAAAAAAATTGAATTTGAAAGTTTGATATTTTCGACCAATGCTCCCGGAATTTCTAATCTAGAAGCCTTTAAATGTAGATTGAAATAGAAGGATCATTTAAAATATTTTGAAAAACTACTTTAATTATACTTAATATTAATTATTTGCTAAATTGTCCTTTAATTATTTCTAGTGCAGCTCTACTACATTCTAGCCATTATCGGTATTTCTCTTTTTCTAATTTTCCGTCTTTTCAGAAAAAAAGCGGAAAAAAGAAGGGTAAAACTATTACAAGAAAACTGGGGGAAAGCAAAAGATGAAAAATTCAATTTCGATAATATAACACTCTATTTTAGATCAAACACTCATACGGGAGATTTTCAACAAATTGATGATCAAACTGCGAAAGATCTTGATTTTGAAGACCTTTTTATGCTTCTGGATCGTACCGTATCGAAACCGGGACAGCAATATTTCTACAATCATTTACGCAATATTAATTCAAGGAAATATCTAAAAGGCTTTTCGAAATTTTCAGATTCATTTTTAGATCATCCCGCTGAGCGATTAAAAATTCAGGCTGAATTATCTAAAATGAGCCACTACAATGCGTATGATTTTGTTCGGCTGTTTACCGAAAAACCACTTAAAACTCCAAAATGGATTGTTTGGGTTTATATTCTTAGTTTTTTATCGTCTTTCAGTTTAATTGGCGGATTCTTTTACTTACCATTATTCCTACTTATTATTCCGGTTTTTATGGTGAACATGGTGCTCCATTATCGTAATAAAAACAACCTCAATTTTTATCTCAATGCAGTGCATCAGCTAAGTATTGCCATTAAATCTGGTAAGAAAATATCGAATTTCAGTATTATCTCAAGGTATTTTAAGGAGCGAGTATTTCTAAAATCTGTTCAAAAAATACAATTTAAAACCTCATTAATTGGTTTTGACAAACAACTCGACAACGAAGCTGCTTTCCTAGGATGGTTTATTTCTGAAGTTTTAAAGATCACTTTTAATATCGAGATCATTCTATTTTTCAGCTTTCTAAAAGATATTCAGCGCAAAAGAAAATCAATAGCTCAACTTTATCAATTTTTAGGTGAAATAGATTCGGCTATCGCTGTAGCTTCAGTAAAAATGGAATTTTCAGCAATTATCTGCGAGCCTATTTTCAGCAATAAAAAAGAAATTAAATTCAGTAAAATTCGGCATCCATTAATCAATGATTGTGTCACCAATGATTTGGAACTTTCAGAAAAAAGCATGCTTCTTACTGGCAGCAACATGTCTGGTAAAAGTACTTTTATTAGAACCGTAGCCATAAACACCTTGCTAGCGCAAACCATAAATCTTTGTTTTGCTGAAAAATTTTCGGCTCCGTTTTTAAAACTATATTCTTCTATCAGAATCACCGACAATCTTAGTAAAAAAACCAGCTACTACCTGGAAGAGGTATTACAAATAAAGAAACTCTTAGATTATGCCAAGGAAGCTACTCCTAAATTATTTATTTTAGATGAAATCTTTAAAGGCACGAATACCGAAGAGCGTATTGCTGCCGGAAAATCTATTTTATCCTATCTAAATACGCCGCAAAATATTGTTTTAGTTTCTACTCACGACATTGAGCTTACCGAATTACTTACCCAAAACGAATACGAACTTTATCATTTTAGTGAACGTATAGAAAACCAGGAATTGAATTTTGACCATCAAATGAAAAAGGGACCGCTAAAAACCAAAAATGCCCTTAAGATTTTAGAACTCTACAATTTCCCAGAAGAGGTTATTGCCGAGGCGAAAATGTTAAAAAATAAACCGCATTAAACCTTTTAGCATTTCTAGAGTCCAACTTAAGATTAATGACCCTGGCATTTCACTTTTTTGTCCTAAGATAAAATTTTTGAATCTACCCCTAACAATAGCCAGGGTTCTTAATTATTTTATACCATTTCTCAATTTCCCAAATAGCCGAGCTATTAAAAAATCTTACTAAATTGAGCACAAAAGCAAAACATACGATGAAAAAAATGTTCTCTCTACTGTGTATCGCAGTATTTTCCTTTTCGGGTTTCGCACAGCAACCCCAAAAAACATTAACTACTGAAGATTATGAACAAGCGACTAAATTTCTAGGCTTCAACACCTACACGCTAGTCGACAAAAGCAGTGTTCGCCCAAATTGGTTAGATAACGGCAGTTTTTGGTATGATATAACTATTGATGGCGAAAGGCAGTATGTCCTTATAGATCCTAAGAAAAAATCGAAAAAAACTTCTAATTCACTGAAAGAATTACTTGGCGAAAAACCGGAAAAAGGACAAAGAAGATCCTGGACAGAAGTAGCTTCACCAGATGGCTCTAAAACAGTTTACATTAAAGATTGGAATCTTTGGATGCGAGATAATGAAAGTGGCGAGGAAACGCAACTTACCGAGGACGGAGAAAAAAATTATGGCTACGCTACCGATAATGCAGGTTGGAAGCATAGTGACAAACCTATTGTGCTATGGAGCCCAGATTCTAAAAAAATAGCCACATTTAAACAAGATCAGCGCCACGTAAGCGATATGTATTTGGTAGAAACCAAAGTTGGCGAACCAAAATTACAGGAATGGAAATATCCTATTCCGCAAGATTCTGCCATTATAAAAATTGAGCGTGTAATTATCGATACTGAAGATAAGGAGCTTACTAAACTAAACATTCCTGCTGATCCAAGACGTGGTACACTTTGCGACGATATTGCCTGCGATGGTAGTTTTGGAGATAACGAATGGGGACCAGATTCTAAAACTTTAGCTTTTGCTTCGGTTTCTCGAGATCATCGAAAAGTTACTCTTCGAGTTGCTAATACTGAAACAGGAGAAGTAGAAGATATTTTTACTGAAGAAGTAGACACACAATTCGAATCTGGCCAAGGTTCTATAAACTGGCATTATTTACCCGAATCTGATGAAATCATCTGGTATTCTGAACGTGACGATTGGGGACATTTATATCTGTACGATCTAGAAAGTGGAAAACTGAAAAACCAGATTACCAAAGGTGATTTTGTAGTCACCAGTTTGATAGAAGTAGATGAAGACAAAAGAATGCTTTACTTCTATGCGCAAGGAAAGGAAGAGGGTCGTGATCCTTACTTCAGTAATTTTTATAGCATAAAGTTTAACGGTAGAAATCTTAAACTTTTAACGCCAGAAAACGGAACGCACAACGTTTCTCTTTCACCAGAAAACAAATACTTTGTTGATAATTATTCGCAGCCAGATGTTCCTAATGTAGCGGTTCTTAGAGATATCAAAGGCCGAAAGATAATGGATCTGGAAAAAGCCGATATTTCTAGATTAGAGGCAATCGGTTGGCAAGCTCCTAAACCAATTACCGTAAAATCTGCTAATAAAAAATGGGATTTATACGGACTCATGTTCACGCCTACCAATTTGGATGAATCTAAAAAATATCCGATAGTAAATTATATTTATCCCGGCCCACAAGGTGGTGGTGTTGGCGGTCGTTATTTCTCTCCTGCCCGCAGGGATCATCAAGCTTTAGCCGAGCTTGGCTTTATTGTGGTGGTGATTGATGGCACTTGTAACCCGGGACGCTCTAAATCGTTCCACGATGCTTGTTATGGCGATATGGGAGACAATACATTAGAGGATCAAATAAGCGGATTAAAACAATTAGCTGAAAAACATCCTTATATGGATTTAGACCGCGTAGGAATTTGGGGACACTCTGGTGGTGGTTTTGCCACTGCAGATGCTATGTTTTCTTATCCTGAATTTTATAAAGTAGGAATTTCTGAATCTGGAAACCACGATAACCGAAATTACGAAGATGATTGGGGTGAGCGTTACATTGGGCTAATTGAAGACACCGAGAACGGAAAGACAAATTACGAATTGCAAGCCAATCAATATAACGCTGAAAATCTTCAGGGAGATTTGTTGATTGCTCATGGAAATCTGGATGATAATGTACCTCCTTACAATTCGTATTTAGTAATCGATGCCTTGATAAAAGCAAACAAAGATTTCGACTTGATTATATTCCCAAATGCACGCCATGGCTACGGAAAGGATAGTTATTATATGACGCGTAGAAGATGGGATTATTTTGTTGAAAACCTTATGGGCGCTGAACATCCAAAAGAGTTTAAAATTGAAGTTCCTAAAAGAAGATAATTTTTCTTGGAATATAAATTTGAAAAGCCGGTAGATTTTTTATTTACCGGCTTTTTGTATTTTGGAATATAGTATTGTCATTCCGTGCTAGGCACGGAATCTCATCTAGTTTATAAAGCAGAAGACGACCGAAATTAAATTTAGAAAAAAATTGAAATATCCAATCAATAACTAAAATGAAAACTCATAACTACTCTATTAACCTCAACTGGACTGGGAATACAGGCGTTGGCACCAAAACTTATAAAGACTACGAAAGAGAATATACCGTTAAATCTGAAGGAAAAGCTTTAATCAAGGGGTCTGCCGATCCTGCTTTTTTAGGCAATTCCGAATTATATAATCCTGAAGAACTTTTATTAGCTTCAATCGCATCCTGCCACATGCTTTGGTATTTACATCTTTGCGCCAGCAATAAGATTATTGTTACCAAATATCAAGATTTTACTGAAGGCAAAATGATCGAAAATAAAGATGGTAGTGGGAAGTTTACCGAAGTAACCCTAAAACCTGAAATTACCTTAGCCGATAAAAACATGCTGAAAAAAGCAGAAAGTTTGCACGCCCAGGCAAATAAGTTTTGTTTTATCGCAAATTCCTGTAACTTTCCTATTCATCATCAAGCGAATTATCTTTTTTAAGCATGGAAATAAAAATCATCAATCAACGAAAATTTCAGATTCTGGAAAATCACAAGATAATTCTGGAATTGCAGTATGGAAAATGGTGGTCTAATAATGCCGAATTTCAATATCAGGGAAAGAACTTCGAAATTAAAGCTAACGGCTTTTGGCAAAATCACTTTATCATTCTAAAAGACAAGATAGAATTCGGAAAGATTAAGATAAATTGGCAACAAGATTCAGCAATTACCTTAACATCCCAAAATGGGATTCCAATAACTTATCGAATTTCTCAGGAAAGTTTATGGCATTCTAAATATATTGTAACGTCAGAAAAAGAGCCAATCTTCAGGATTTATGCAAAGCCAAGTTGGAAAAAGTTGAATTACGATTTTCAATTAATCTTAGAAGATAAAACACCAAAATCAGATCTAAATCTACTTATCGCTATTAGCATTTACCTAATTAATAACCGTTTAAAATCTGCTACGGCAGGAGCCTCGATAGCAGCCGTTTCCTAATGAAAAAATTAGATCCAAAAATCACCAAAACCCAAGGCTTTTCTTTAGTAGGAATTGCTACAGAAATGTCTTTTGCTGAAAATAAAACCGCTAAGCTTTGGCAAGAATTTATTCCTTTAAAAATGGCGAATTTCGGTAAAAAACAGGTCGATTTATATTCCGTTGAAGTTTATAAAGATCTATCATTTTTTTCGAATTTCGATCCAAAACAAACTTTTATGAAATGGGCTGCAATTAGAAAGGAAGACATTGAAAAAATACCTTCAGAATTCACAACATTAGAAGTTCCTGAAGGAAAGTATGCTATTTTCACTTATAAAGGCAGCAGTACCGAAGCGCCACAGTCCTATCAGCAGATATTTCAGCATTGGTTGCCTGCTTCAGGATTTCAATTGGATGATCGTCCTCATTTTGCGATTATGGGCGAAAAATATAAAAATAACGATCCTACTTCCGAAGAAGAAATATGGATTCCGATTCAATAATATCAAAACTTATCATTCAATATTGGGCAAAATTAGACACTAAAATTTCAGCAAAAATTAAAATATAACCTCGGGTTCTTCTTCAGCAATTTCATTGTAAGCAACATACGCATTGTTAATCACTCTAAAATTCGCAGAAGGATCACTAGCATTTTCGAAAGCGGCATAATCGATCCAAACAAAACCATCTGAACCCCAGTTTTCTCCCCAAGAATTTACCACTTTAAATGCGTTATATTCATCTGAATACCCCACTACCAGCATCGCGTGGCAATCGCCATTTCCGTAGTTTACCACATGTTCTCGATAAGCGGCAAGACCAAAATTATCTGTTTTTCCAAATTCTGAAGAAAGGTACGCGCCAATTAAGATCGGCTGCTGCCGGGTGAGTAAAGTCTTCATTTCAGCAGTCATATTTTCACCACTTAAACTTTTAAATTCTGAAATTTGAGCTTCTAAAGCGTCGGCGATTTGTGCTTCATTCGGCTGCTCTGCGCAATCACTATCGTCGTAAGGAAATGAAGCCAAAGAACAAACTCCCTGCTCTTGTACAAGATCTAAAGTTGCTGCAATACTGGTACCGCCACATTCTCCCATTGTGAGTTGATTATAGGTAAAAGAGGGACTGCGCAGCGTTGCAGCACTATACGGCAAGTCGTTTTCTAAATATTCCTGAAAAGATTTCAAATAATAACTTACAGCCCAGGAAGAACACGAGCCTAACTGCCCCTGATCGCCTACCGGCGGAAGCATTTCTGAAAGATCGAATTCTTCTGGTAAGTTTTCAGGAATTACTAAAACACTCAGTACATCGCCGTCGCTACTGTAATTCCCGGTTCCTGTACATTCCAAACCAGTGGAGAAAATTTCGCCATCTTCAGTAATAAATTGATTATCATCTATAGGATCTGGAATAACCTCCTGCCTTTCTAAATTGTCGTCCATGTCCTGGTAACAGGAAATCATAGTAAAGGGAATCGCCAGTAATAAAAGTTTTAGTTTCTTCATCTTATAAGTTTCAGGGCATACTTTTTAAATAGTAAATCAAATACTACAAATTTTAAACCATTTTAAATTCCGTAGAATTCTTAGAGCAGCGTTTCATTGGGTTAAATAAAATTAAATTCATGAAACTATAATTCTAAAAATAGTTAAATAAAGCACTCTTTAACAAGTAATTAAAAGTTACTCTAAAATATCTATTCTAAATTGAAATATGAAAAAAGTTTTAATCGTAATACTAAGCTTTATGGCACTAGGAAATATGAATGCGCAGGATAAAAGTGAGCACCAATGGGAGAATAGATTAGTTTTAATACTAACCGATTCTAAGGAAGATAATGATTTTAAGCAACAATTAGGTGAGTTTAAAGACAAGGACAAAGATTTAGAAGATCGAAAGATTGTTGTCTATCAGGTGACTCCAAAACAATACGCTACCGGAATTAGCGATAACCCAGATTGGAAAGAAGGCGACAATTTTTATGAAAAGTTCAAGAAATCTGAGAAATCTTTTGAAATCATTTTAATTGGCCTGGATGGCGGAACCAAAATGAGAAAAGAAGAGTTTACTCCGGCTGAAGAAATATTCGAAAAAATTGACATTATGCCCATGAGAAAAGCCGAGTTGAACTAACCAAAATTAGCTATTTATCGCACTAAATATAAAATACTCCTGCCGGGAGTATTTTTTTATGACTTTTTTTACGTAATTTAATCAAATCCAAAAGCTTACCATTTTAAGAGTGTGATTTTGGAGTCTTAAATAATTTGCTAAAAGGATGAATTTATGCTGGCAGCCTTAAAAGTTATTCAAGACATAGTAACGTTTGCTTTAGATTTTTAAAAGTATCCTTTCCCCGGGATCATCTTATTTAGAAATACAGCACGTTGAAGATTTTAAAGTAATTTCAGAATAAAACCACCCCACAACATTAGAGTCGCTAATATTAATAATATGTTCAATATAAAACATGGATAAGTATTGTCTGGAATGTGGTGAAAAACTTATAGGGAGAGTAGATAAAAAATTCTGCAGTGATTATTGTAGAAATTCTTATCACAATAAGCTGAATAAAGACAGCAAAAATTTGATGCGTAATATCAACAATATTTTACGCAAAAATTATAGAATTTTAGAGAAACTTAATCCAGATGAAAAAACAAAAACCAGCAAAACTAGGTTGCTGGTCGAAGGTTTTAATTTTCAATATTTTACCAGTATTTATACAACTCAGGCGGGGAAAACGTATTATTTTATTTACAATCAGGGGTATTTACCTTTAGAGAATGATGAGTTTTACGCACTGGTTAAACGTAATTAGCAATGCCAGTTTTGTGCTCTAAGTTTTAAGGCAGCGCAAAGGATATCTTTTCTACTAATCATCCCTATTAATTTACCGTGTTCTACTACTGGAAAACGCCGGTAACTATTGCTGTAAAATCTTTGGGCACAATCAAAAATGCTGATGTTTTTATCGATTACCGCAACATCGGTACTCATGTAATTTTCAATTTTCATATCGCCAATGGGCATATTAAAATACCGGCTTTCTGAAATTTGTTTCATACAATCTGCATCAGAAATTATTCCGACCAATTCATTACGATCATTGATCACTGGGGCGCCAGAAATTTTGTTTCTAAGTAAGGCTTCCATAACCTCGGCTACAGATTGCTCTTGCTTAAAAGTGGTTAAAGAACTTGTCATATAATCTTCTACTAAAATTGGTGCGCTTTCTATTTTAACGGGAGCCGCACGTTTTCCCTGAAAACTTTTAATACCCATAATTGTAAGTTTTTGATTACTAATTACTTAAATATAGGGAATTTTGAGGTCTTTTTAAAATTACGTGAATCTAAGGTTAGTTTTTAGAAGTATAGTATCTTTATTTTTTAGAAAGTAAATCCCGCGTATGTCTAAAAATCTGCAAGCTTTAATTGCTTTACTCCTTATAAGTTTTTGTTGTTGGCTAAGTTATCATAGCCTGAAACCATCGAGCATTCCAGAGGATGTACCAGAAAACGAATTTTCTGTAAATCGAGCTTTTCAGCATGTAGAAAAAATAGGTGAATCTGCGCATTATTTGGGAAGTGCTGCACACAGTTCTGTAAGAAATTATATTGTAAATCAATTACAAAACTTAGGCTTAGAAGTACAAACGCAGGAAGATTTTGTTTTAAATGATGCCGCTGTGCTTAGCCGACCTCAAAATATTTTAACCCGAATTGAAGGTAGCGGTGACGGTAATGCTCTGGTTTTAATGACGCATTACGATAGCCAGCCACATTCTTCTCACGGTGCCAGCGATGCAGGTAGCGGAGTAGCTACAATTTTAGAAGGCTTACGTGCTTTTATTGCTGAAGGAAATACGCCTAAGAACAACATCATTATCTTATTTACTGATGCTGAAGAAATAGGACTAATGGGTGCCGAGCTGTTTATCAAAGAACACCCTTGGGCGAAAGATGCAAAACTTGCACTTAATTTTGAAGCGCGTGGCAGCGGCGGAAGTTCTTTTATGCTTTTGGAAACCAATGCCGGTAACGCAAAACTTATCAATGCGTTTAAGGATGCTAAAGTGCCATTTCCTACTACAAATTCGCTTGCTTATAGCGTTTACAAACTTTTACCTAACGATACAGATCTTACCGTTCTTAGAGAATTTGGAAACCTCAACGGATTCAATTTTGCGTTTATTGGTGATCACTACGATTACCATACCGCTAATGATATCCCAGAAAATCTGGACATCGAAACACTAGCGCATCAGGGCGATTATTTAATGCCTTTACTTCGATACTTTCAGGATGCAGATCTCAATCAGCTGAATTCAAATAATGATCTGCTTTATTTCAGTTTACCTTTTGGGCAATTTGTAACTTATCCATTTGGCTGGATTATCCCGATGCTAATTTTGGCTTTCGTATTATTTTTTGCCGTAGTGGGTTATGGTCTCTTCAGAAAAAAATTAGGTATAAAAGCCATATTCAAAGGTTTTGCCCCTTATTTTTTGAGTCTAATTATCGGCGGATTATTAGTATTCGGGTTATGGAAATTCTGTCTTTATATTTATCCCGAATATTCAGAAATGCTTCACGGTTTTACTTACAATGGGTATAGCTATATTACCGCAGCAGTATTGCTGAGCCTTACTATTGTGTTTTTCGTCTATCATAAATTTTATAGGGAAGAAACCACGGCTTCGCAATTTGTAGCACCGCTATTTTTCTGGATCATCATATGTACGCTAATGGCTTTCGGCTTAAAGGGCGCTGCTTATTTTATTATTCCGGCTTATTTTGGGATTCTGCAGTTGTTTTTAATGATCAATCAAAAACAACCAAATCTCATTTTAAATACCGTGCTAAGCTTACCAGCTTTATTTATACTATTTCCATTTATTTCAATGTTTCCAGTGGCTTTAGGATTGAACATGCTCTCTTTAGCTGCAATTTTAAGCATCTTATTGTTCAGCTTATTTTTACCGGTTTTTGGTTATTTCAGCAAAAAAGATTTATTGGCTGTTCTGTTCTTTTTAGGATTTAACGGATGCATGTTTTACGCGCATTTTACTTCTGGGTTTACTGCGGAAAAACCTAAACCTAATAGCCTGGTCTATTTATATGATGCTGAAGAAGAAAATGCAAATTGGTATTCTTATGATGAAATGCCCGATGAATGGACCGCAAAGTATTTCGGGGAAGATCCGGTGATTTTAAATAATGCAGAAACGAGATTCAGCAGTAAGTACAACTCTGGTTTTACCTGGAGAAGTAAAGCACCAAAAATTCAAATAGACGAGCCGGGAATTATGCTTCAGAAAATTGATAGCTCTGATAACGAATTTCAATATTCGCTAAAAATTGCTCCCAATCGGGATAGTAAACGAATGGAGATTTATACTGAAAATATCACCGATTTTAACGAATTTGAAGTAAACGGACGAACTCCTGAAAATGTAAAACTTGGCGAAGAAGAATTTAATATGTTTACTCGCAGATGGAAAAACAGATTACTAAGCTATTATATTTCCAGCAAAGATACGCTACGAATGAATTTTAGTATAGATAAATCGAAATCTGCAGAATTCATTTTATACGAATCTAGCTATGATCTTTTGGAAAATGAAGCGCTAAATGTACCAAAACGTTCTGAAGCTATGATCCCGAAACCTTTTATACTAAACGACGCAGTAATTTATAAGAAGAGAATTATTGTGGAGTAGTTAGTCTTGAGACAAGAGACAACTAAAATAAAATAAGAATTTTGAATTAAAATTGACTGATTTAAGCAATTCGGCAAACTCTTCTTAATTTAAATTGAATAGATAAGCTCTTTATAAGAAAATGGCCTACCAAAAATTGATGTAAAAATTTGAAGTGAAAAATCCGTGAAATTTCAGGCTGTCTGAGACGTAGTCGAGTTTCTGAAATTTAGGATTCGAACAATAAATTTCATTCAATTTTTGTAAGCCTAGCTTTTTTGTTTCTTTTTCAGCAATGGAAAAAGAAAAAAGATAAAAAACAGAAAAATGCAAATTTCAATATTAGGATGTGGTTGGTTAGGCCTTCCACTAGCAAAAAAACTGGTAGAAGATGGCTATTCTTTAAAAGGATCAACTACTACACAGGTGAAAATGAAAAAATTAGCAGATACGGGGATTACACCTTATCATCTAGAACTTTATGAAAGTGGCGTGCAGGGCGATATTCAATCTTTTTTATCAGGTTCTGATATTCTACTTATTGATATCCCACCCGGACTGCGTAAAAATCCAGAAATTAATTTTACTTCGAAAATCACTAATATCATTTCCCAAATTGAATATTCTGGAGTTAAAAAAGTGATTTTTATAAGTTCTACGAGTGTTTTTGAAGACCAGGAAGATTTCCCTGAATATACTGAAGAATCTAAAACTAATGGAACTTCTAAAGCTGCGAAACAACTAATCGACTGCGAACATGCTTTACAAAATAATCCTAATTTTTCAACCAGTGTGATACGGTTTGGAGGATTAATAAGTCAGGATCGCCACCCGGTCACCATGCTTTCTGGAAGAAGCGGAATTAAAAACGGTGATGCACCGGCAAATCTTATCCAGCGGGAAGATTGTATTGCTTTGATTTCGAAAATCATCGAAAATGATGAATTTGGAATGCTCTTTAATGCCGCCTACCCAGAACATCCTAAAAAAGCGGAATACTACACCAAAGAAGCAAAATCGAGAAATATAAAAGCTCCCGAATACGACCAAAATCAAGTTTCTAAGGGAAAGATAATTTCTTCGGTAAACTTAGATAAAATTGGTTTTGAATTTGAATGTGAGATATGAGAATTGAGAAATTATAAAAAACCTCACAGGTTTTCAAAACCTGTGAGGTTTGATTTTACTACCATTATTTAACTACAGTAGCTTCAAATTCAACTTTTAAAGTTTCAAAAAGCACTTTCACCTCAAGCACCGTTGATGTTTGCTTGATACCATGTTTAATAATCCAATTCTGAAAAACATCAAAATTATTGAACAATTCTTCTGATGAAGTCGTGTAAATATTTAATCGAACGATGTCTTCGCATTTATAGTCAGCTTCCTGAATAACTTTTTCCAAATTGTCTAAAGCCTGACTCATCTGACTTCTCATATCTTCTTTACTCGAAACACCATTGGCGTCTATAGCAGTTTGTCCTGAAACGTAAAGTGTACTCGCTAAATTCTTTACTTCTGTTGCCTGTACATAATTTCGGGCATCCTGCCATTTCCAAGGATTAATAATACGTTTTTCCATTTTTCAATCTAATTATCGCTGCATTCGCAGCCGTTATTATTATAACGGCAAAGATCTAAGGAACACTTTCATATTTGTGTGATATAGATCACGATTACAGAAAACGAAAAGAAAATTTTAATGCTGAAGTCTACTTAAGGTTTCTCTGGAAACGCCTAAATAAGAAGCTAAAAGGGTTTTAGGAACACGCTGAAATATGGATGGATTCTGTTCCAATAATTGCTGATATTTTTGCTGAGCGTCTAATGTAAGAAGTGAGATAATTCTATTTTGTGCAGCAGTATGTCCCGAATTTGATTTTTCAAGGAAAAAACAAGCCATTTTGGGGAATTTAACGATTAGCTTCTGATAGTTTTTTAAGCTGAGTGCAAATACAGTAGTGTCTTCTATGCATTGCAACGACATCCTAGCTTGAGAAGTTTTAAAATATGCTGAAAAATCACTTTCCCACCAATCTTCCATAGCAAAAGAGACAATTTGTTCTTTTCCATTTTCGTTATTGTAGACTAATTTTAAAAGCCCCGAAGCGATATAATAGCAGTCGTTAACATACGATCCTTGCTGAATAAGAATATCTTTCTTTTTATAATCTTCAAATGCGAAATACGACATTATTAGCCTGGTTTCTTCATCGCTAAGCGAAACATTTTTTTCAATATGTCTTCTTAGTTTTTCTTTCATAATCTATAACTAAGCTCTTTTTTAATACTACTGAAAAATGCTCAGACTGTAAATCTATTATCAAATTCAATCTCATTCAACTAAAAAACCTCCCCATCAAGATATTTATCTGGATTATGAGGTTTAAAAATTCTATTCAACTTACACTGCATCGTAAATCCGCTTTATCGTGATTCTTGTAATTCCGTCACCCTGAACTTGATTCAAGGTCTCATCTTAAGCAGAATGAGATGCTGAATCAAGTTCAGCATGACGGGCAGGTTCAACAGAAACTTTAGAAGTGAAAATATTAAGTTGACAAAAAGCGGACGATCAACTAATTATTTAAGCTTCCACTTCTTCTGCCTTTTTTCTTAAATCTAAAGGCTGCAAAGCTTTCAAAGCTTTCTCTATAGAATTAATCTTATCGAAAGTTAACAGCAAACGCAAACCGCTTCTGGTTTTCTTTTCTTTCATCTTACAGGTTGTAGGATGGGATTGCACGTATTGTAAAACTTTAGTGAAATTAGCCGTTTGATAGAAACGTGATTCCTGATCGGCAATAAAATATCCAATCAGTTTGTTTTGTTTCATGATAATACGCTCGATTCCAATTTTTGATGCAATCCATTTAATACGAACGCTGTTAAGTAGATCTACCGCTGATACTGGCAATTCTCCAAAACGATCGACTAGCTCGGCTTCAAATTTCTCTAATTCTTCTTCGGTTTTCAGCTCGTTTAGCTTCGTATATAAATTCAGGCGTTCTGCGATGTTATTGATATAATCATCTGGGAAAAGAATTTCAAAATCGGTATCGATCTGCGTTTCTTTTACAAAGTCTTTGTCTTCAATATCCTCTTCCTCGTAAAGATCTTTAAATTCATTTTCTTTCAATTCTTCAATGGCTTCAGCTAGGATTTTCTGATAAGTATCAAAACCAATTTCATTAATAAATCCGCTTTGCTCTCCGCCCAATAAATCTCCGGCACCACGAATTTCTAAATCTTTCATCGCAATATTAAAACCACTTCCTAAATCTGAAAATTGTTCGAGCGCTGTCATTCGTTTACGCGCTTCTTCAGTCATTGCAGAATATGGCGGAGTGATAAAATAACAGAAAGCTTTTTTATTGCTTCGCCCTACCCGACCACGCATTTGGTGTAGATCGGACAATCCGAAATTATTCGCATTATTAATAAAAATGGTATTCGCGTTTGTTACATCAAGTCCACTTTCGATAATTGTGGTCGACACCAACACATCAAATTCGCCATTTATAAAACTCAACATTAATTTCTCTAGCTTCTTCCCTTCCATTTGTCCGTGGCCAATTCCCACTTTCGCATCGGGCACCAAACGCTGAATCATCCCAGCAACTTCCTTAATATTTTCAATTCGATTATGAATAAAGAATACCTGCCCGCCACGCTGAATTTCATATAAAACGGCATCCCGAATACTTTCTTCGGAAAAACGAATCACATTCGACTCGATGGGATAACGGTTTGGCGGCGGCGTGGTAATCGTCGATAAATCTCTCGCGGCCATCAAACTAAACTGAAGCGTACGCGGAATTGGCGTTGCTGTAAGCGTTAAGGTATCTACATTTTCTTTAATCGTCTTCAGCTTATCTTTTACCGCTACCCCAAATTTTTGTTCTTCATCGACAATCAGTAATCCAAGATCTTTAAATTTAACCGCTTTATTAACCAATTGGTGCGTCCCAATGATAATATCTACCGTTCCTTTTTCGAGATCGGCTAGGGTTTCTCGTCGTTCTTTGGCGGTTCTAAACCTGTTTAGATAATCGACAGTTACCGGTAAATCTTTTAAACGTTCTGAAAAAGTTTGATGATGCTGAAATGCCAAAATTGTCGTAGGCACTAAAACTGCAACCTGCTTCCCATTATCTACCGCTTTAAAAGCAGCACGAATCGCCACTTCTGTTTTCCCGAAACCAACATCCCCACAAACCAATCGATCCATTGGGCGTTCGTTTTCCATATCTTTCTTTACCGCTTCTGTCGCTGTACTTTGATCTGGCGTATCTTCGTATATAAACGAAGCTTCCAGTTCGTGCTGTAAGTAGGAATCGGGACCATAAGCAAAACCTTTCTGTAAACGTCGTTTTGCGTATAATTCAATTAAATTATAAGCGACATGTTTTACTCGGGCTTTAGTTTTACTCTTCAGTTTTTTCCAGGCATTACTACCTAATTTGAAGATTTTTGGTTCTTTCCCGTCTTTACCATTGAATTTTGAAATCTTATGAAGTGAGTGAATACTTAAATATAAAATATCACGCTCACCATAAATCAATTTAATGGCTTCCTGTTTTTTGCCTTCTACGTCAATTTTCTGTAGTCCGCCAAACTTTCCAATTCCGTGATCGATATGCGTTACGTAATCGCCAACAGTAAGATTAGTCAGTTCTTTAAGCGTTATTGCCTGCTTTTTAGCATAGCCATTTTTCAAGCTGAATTTATGGAAACGCTCAAAAATTTGATGATCGGTATAACAAACATTTTTAGCCTGCTCATCAATAAATCCCTGAAAAATTGATAATACTATCGTTTTGTATTTTACTTCTCGCTCCTGGTCTTTAAAAATATCGTGGAAACGCTTTGCCTGTTGCTCGCTTCCGCAGAAAATATAATTCGTATAACCTCTCTCCTGATTTTCGATTAAATTAGTAATCAGTAAATCGAATTGTTTATTGAAAGAAGGCTGCGGACTAATAAAATATACAATTTCTTTCTTAGGCTTTAAAAACGCCTGATTGCTCAGTTCGGCCACCGGGAACTTCACCAGCTCTTTATTAATTAATGCTGAAGTACAAAAAAGTTCCTTAGGTTCACTTTGCTTGATTTCTCCGGAAATCTTCTGAAAAGCTTCTTCCGCTTTCTCAAAAAGTTTATCTATTTGTGCTGAAAAAAGATCGAGATTTTTAACGAAAATCAATGTGTTTTCAGCAATATATTTTAAAAAGCTCTCTCGTATTTCATCGAGTTTTTTATTCTCGACATTCGGCATAATCGAGATCTTATTTACCTTATCGGTAGAGAGCTGTGTTTCTACATCAAAACTCCGAATACTATCTACTTCATCCCCAAAAAATTCGATTCGGTACGGCTCGTCATTACTAAAAGAAAAAACATCGATTATCCCACCACGCACTGAGAATTCTCCAGGTTCGGTTACAAAATCTACCCGTTTGAACTTGTATTCAAATAAAACTTCATTAACAAAATCGATCGAAAGTTCATCATTTACTTTGATCTTCAGCGTGCTTCTATCGAGTTCTTTACGCGTGACTACTTTTTCAAAAAGTGCATCTGGATAAGTAACAATTACCGCCGGTTTCTTCCGTGAATTGATTCGGTTTAAAACCTCAGCTCGCAAAAGCACATTGGCATTATCGGTCTCTTCGATTTGATATGGTCTACGATAACTTCCGGGATAAAACAACACATCCTCTTCGCCGATTAATTGTTCCAGATCATTTAAATAATAAGCAGCTTCCTCTTTATCATTCAGGATCATTAAAAAAGGTCGATCAGCTTCTTTAAAAGCATCGGCAACCACAAATGAAAGTGCAGAGCCAACAAGACCTTTTAGATGAATTTTATCTGTATTTTTTTCAGAAACGGCAATAGCGTTTCGCAATTCCTGCTGCTGCGGGGATTGTGCAAAACTTTGGGAGATTGTAGATGTACTCATTGCCACAAAGATAATTGCTAAAATAAAGCTTCACAACTGGCTATGACATTTTTAACGTTGGTTTAAATAAAGATGTGAGAGAAGAGAGATGTAAAATGAATTAAGAATGTTGAATGCTAAATTTTGAATTTAATAATATAGACCTACCTTCTTGTCTTTTCGCTTTTATACAACAGCAAAGTTGTGTGATCTATAACATATAGAAGCGCAGCGATGGCAATTTTCGAATCAACCAGCAACGCAATTTAATTTTACAATTTCCCTAACAAGGATTGCATCTCAAAATATGTAATTTCAAAAAAAATTGCGATGTCTCATCATCAACTTGCTTTTCTACTAGCCAGAATCACGCTTGGAATTAATTTTTTCCTGCATGGTTTTGTCCGGATTCCAAAATTAGGAGATTTTGCAAACGGAGTAACACAAGGCTTCGAAGGCACGATGCTTCCTTTGGGTTTAGTTGAAATTTTCGCTTACGCAATTCCTATTCTGGAAGTTGCTCTTGGAACGTGCATTATCTTAGGCCTGGCGAGTAAAAAAACACTTACAGCCACGGCTATTTTTATGATGTTATTAATCAGCGGTTCTGCTTTCAAAGAAGACTGGGGTGCTGTTGGCACACAGATGCTTTATGCATTATATATATTTTTCCTTGTGAAAAATCTGGAATATGAAGTTTGGGCGGTAAGGAAAAGTAATGAGATGTGAGAAATAGATATTAGACAGATTTATACTAGTCTATTTTCTAAAAGCAAAAAGAACCAAATTAAAAAAAGATAAAAAGATGGATTATCAATTAAAAGATAAAAAGGTTTTCATTTCAGGATCAACTAAAGGTATTGGATACGCAGCAGCAAAGACGATTGCTTTGGAAGGTGCTGAAGTTATTATCAACGGAAGTTCACAGGACTCTGTGAATACTTCGTTGGAAAACCTTAGAAAAGATACCGATAGTAAAAAGATAAGCGGAATCGCCTGTGATTTCAGCAAAACTGAAGAAATTGATGCTCTAATTACCCAACTTGGTAGTGTTGATGTCTTAATTAATAACGTTGGCATTTTTGCTAACAAAGATTTTTTCGACACTACCGATGAAGACTGGCAGCAATTCTATGATATTAACGTAATGAGTGGCGTTCGTCTTTCACGTGCTTTAATGCCAAAAATGAAAGAAAAAGGATGGGGAAGAATTATCTTTATTTCTAGCGAAAGTGCCTTAAATATCCCAGTAGAAATGGTTCACTACGGAATGACTAAAACTGCAATGCTCGCGATTTCTCGTGGTTTAGCTGAAATGACTACCGGAACCGGAATTACCGTAAACAGCGTTTTACCTGGACCAACAAGAACTGAAGGATTAGAAAAAGACGTTCCTGAGGATCAGGATTTTGAAAACTTTCAAAAAGAATTTTTCAAAAACGATCGCCCAACATCGATCTTAAAACGTTTTGCCGATCCACAAGAGGTAGCAAATATGATTGCTTACGTGGCAAGTCCGCTTTCCTCTGCAACTAATGGCGCAAAGCTAAAGGTTGAAGGTGGAGTAGTTAAATATATTTAATAGTAAGTAGTGAGATTTGAGAAGTTAGAATTGAGATGTGAGATGTTAGAAAATAGAGCATAGAATATAGACTCGGGAATATTGTAAAATAAGAATCAGAAATTAAGACAATGATTATCTTGGCATTTCGAAAGCTTATCGTAAAATTTAGCTATTGAATGATAAATTTAGATAAGTGTTCGTAAGCCTAGACTTTTTTCTTTCTTTTTTCGGCAATGGAAAAAAGAAAAAATAATAATAAAACAATATTACCAATGCTCTAAATTCTAAAAGCGAAGCTGTCTAATTTCTAACAACTAACAACGAAGCGATCTAAATTAAAATAAAAAAATGGCTATAGAAGAATTTGATGTTTTTGTAATTGGTACCGGAACTGCCGGAAAAGGTGTGGCTATAGATTGCGCCGAGGCCGGGTGGAAAGTAGCCATTGCCGATAATCGAGAGTATGGAGGCACATGCCCAAATCGTGGCTGCGATCCTAAAAAAGTTTTGGTGGGAATTACTGAAATTCTGGAACGTTCCCGGAATATGATGGGTCTGGGAATTTCTAAAATGCCGGAAGTAAGCTGGGAAGATTTGCAGAATTTTAAAAGCAAATTTACCGATGCTATTCCCGCAGCTACCGAGAAAGATTTAGCGGCTCTGGATATAAAAATGTATCATCAATCGCCAAAATTTCTAGACAAGAATACACTCTCAGTTGAAGGTAAAACAGTAAAAGCAAAAAAGATCGTGATTGCAACGGGGCATAAACCAATGCCACTACATATCCCCGGAAAAGAATTATTAATGCATAGTGATGATTTTCTGGAACTGGAAAAATTGCCTAAATCAATGATCTTTATTGGTGCTGGCTATATCGGGATGGAATTTGCACATATTGCTGCGCGTCTCGGAGTTGATGTTACCATGATCGATGCTAAATCCCGACCGCTTTCTAACTTTGATGAAGATATGGTAGCGCACCTCACAGAGGCCTCAGAAGACATCGGCATTAAATTCATATTTAACGCCAAAGCATCAAAAGTTGAAAAACTAAGAAAATATACTCAGGTTACTGCGGAATTAAAAAATGGCGATGAGGTTACGGCAAAAGCTGAACTTGTTTTTAATACCGCTGGTCGCGTGCCTTCTGTAGAAGAATTAGATCTCGAGAAAGGAGAGGTTGCTTACACAAATAAAGGAATTACCGTAAACGGACATTTACAGAATACCACCAACGAAGACGTTTATGCTTGTGGAGATGTTTCTGATAGTGAAGGATTGCCACTTACACCGTTATCCTCTCAAGAATCACGAGTAGTTTCTACAAATCTTATTGGTAAATACAACAAAACCGAAGCACATTATCCACCCCAGCCTTCTGTAGTTTTTACGTTACCTAATGTGGCTTCCGTAGGACTTTCAGAAGAACAGGTAAAAGAGAAAGGTCTCGATTATGTGATTAAGCATAAATCTGTCCCTAGCTGGTTTAATTCTAAACGAATTGCCAATCAGCATTACGCATTTAAAGTTATCAAAGATAAAAAGACAGAGAAAGTTCTTGGCGCTCATCTGGTTGGACCGGATGCCGGAGAAATGATCAACATGTTCGTGATGGCCATGGGCGGTGATCTTTCCTGCAAGGATTTAAAAGCTATGATTTTTGCCTATCCAACATGGAGCAATGATATTAAGGGAATGACTTGATTCTAGATTTTAGATCGCTTCATTTTTAGATATGAGATAGCTAGACTTTGTGAGATTCGTCATGCCGAACTTGATTCGGGATTCTATTACTCTTATTAGATTCTGAATCAAGCCCGACTCCAGGTCGGGCTTGATTCAGATTGACGATTAATTCCTAAATCCTCAGCAGGTCTATTCGGAGACTTTGCTATTGATATTAATCAACCGATTATATTTAACAAAAGCATTCAAAATCAGGCATTTTAAGTGCTAATTATTTAATTTTTTACCTTCATTCTATTCTTTAACAGCGAAGCGGTCTAAGCCTTCTACGCTGCTTCAACCTTCTTGCAAATTTCCTGAATTCGGCTTTCACAGATCAGTAAGTCAGTTAAAAACTGCTGTTCGGTTATCTTATTACTGAAGAATATTTGCTTATAATATTCGATTCCTTCTTCCAAATTCTGACTAAACTTATCAAATTTTTTAGCTTCTCTTTTATTTGAAAAATCGGTACTATCCAATAACTCTTTTAAGTGATCGATATACAGTTGTAATTCTTTAATAAACATATGAGGGCGGTATCCGCTAAGTACATTTGTACGCCCATAAATATGATCTATCAATTCTTTTAAAGAATATTTACCAGAGAAATAGGCCAAATTTGGACCGGGACAAACGGTTACAAAATCCATTTTTTTCACAAACTGAAAATCGTAATTTTTAGCGACACTATTACATAAACCAGTGCACAAACATTCTTTTTGAAAAAGCTCATTGGCAGCTTTTGCTTTTGCATCTGCCGACAGATCAGAATGCTGAATTTGCTTCATTTTTAGCTTCTGATATTTATGAGAAGCGGTACAAATAGGCTCTTTGGTAAATTCGGTATTCGATTCTAAAAGTTTTTCTGGGCAAGAACTTCCAGGCCTGTTTCTAAGCAAATTTTTTCTTCGGAAGTCTTCTCCACTAGCGCCTTTTAGGTAATTGAAGCGAACGCCTAGCGGTGAACTGTGGCTCAACACAATATCCTGCTCTTTTGCTTTCTGAAGTTTTTCTAAAGTTTCGTTATCGACATTGGTAGCTTCAGGACATAATAAAAATGGCGAGCCCCAGCCGGTAGAATCTGCTTCATAATAATCCTTAAGTAAATTATCTTCTTCTAAAGTGCCGATTCCGCCCTGAACTGTGATTTTTAATTCGGGTAATGCGGGGATTTCGGTTTCTTCAGCAAAAGAACTTCGATATAAAGAGGCTAACTCAGTTTCCAGTTCCTTTTTCTTTTGTTTGAATTCTTCCATGATTGGCCCTAACAGGAATCCGTCGGTTGCAAAAGCATGACCGCCACAGTTTAATCCAGATTCTATTCTGAATTCACTTACCCAGATTCCACGTTTCGCAAGGTATTTTCCTTGAATCAAAGCTGAACGGTAATCGCTCACTTTAATCGCAATAGCTTTTTTAAAGTTTCCGTCGTTATCAGGTTGAAAGGTTTTAAAAGAAGACAAATAATTGAATAATCTTGGATTCATTCCGGCAGAAAAAACCAAAGTAGAATTCTCTAAATCACTTTCAGCATAGCCTTTTAATGCTTGTAAAGCGTCAGATCCATTGGCGATAGGCTCTTTATTTTCATCCAACTGCTCGCGATCGACTTTAGTCATGATATTCACTTCAATCGCACCGGCTTTTACCTGATTTCGAAGTTCTGATTCAAGTTTCTCTTTTTCTGAGCTATCTTCTAAATGAATAAACTGAAGGTATTTTTGTTTTAATTCAAATACTTCAGGAAGCATTTCAAAATATTTAGTGATTTCTGAAGTACTGGAAAATGCTGCGGTTTTAACCTCTTCTACTTTCCGTTTTACTTCAGCACCGATCAAATTCAGATAATCAGTAATTCGTTTTGCACGATAATTCACTACATTTTTAGAAATAGGCACGTATTCCTGATCATTCAGTTTATAATAATAAGCACGTAATTTTTCAATCAGGTGATCCTCGATAATAGAAATAGAGGAGTTAATTCCGTAATGTGCCACTTTTAAAGGCGTATCTATGGTATATGCGATGCCCATTACCGGAATATGAAATTGGTGTGGGGATAATGAGTTTTTCATTTTGTTTCAATTTAATCCCCAAAGATGAAAAACTACAGTTGGTTAAAATATGATATTTGTCATGTTAGTGTTTAGTATTGAGTAATGAGATTTGAGATTTGAGATTTGAGATTTGAGATTTGAGATTTGAAAAAATAAAATCTAGACTTTGGTTATTAAAGATTAGGCATTTTTTGTTACTAAATATAACTACCGTGATGAGATCCCGGATCAAGTCCGGGATAACGTGGTAATTTTAACGTCTATTTTCTAAAAGAAAAGCGGTCTCGATTCTAATTTCTAACAGCGCATCAATCTAATTAAACATTCGATACATCGGGTTTTCTTTTCGGTTAATGAAGCCGTGGTATGCACAGTTGATTCCGATTAGAATAGCTCCGCCTAAAGCGACATAAGCGATTAAAGTTTGCTCTTCAGAATGTCGCATATAAATGGCAAAAAGCGCCCAGATACCCACCGCAGCGAATTCACGCAAATTGCGAGTATAAATCATTACAATATTCAAAATGGCAGCAACAACAATCATTATAATTGCCCATTGCACTTCAGAAAAGATGCCGCCATTCCAACCAATCTTAGCCAAATAAGCCGAAATATTAGCTATGGTAGCAACCGCGATCCAACCCGAATAAAAACAAATAGGCCACCAGCTAAAAGCAATAATTTTTAAAGGTGCATCCCAGCGTTCCATGTTGGTATTCAGGATAATTTTGATAAGCGAAAACAGAATTAAAAACATCAAGAAAACCGATAAACCCGTATATTCATATAACCAAAAAATTACCCAGGCAGAAGTACTAAGATTCGCTAAAACAAACCATAATTTTGTTTGCTGAAGAAACTTAAGATCGTTTTGAGATCCAAAAGCCTGATATATTTGATATCCCGAAAAGGAGAGCAAACCCAAATAAATAATGCCCCAAATAGCAAAAGCATAAGGCGCCGGCGTAAAAAGATTAAAATACTCCTTACTTAAGCTTCCCATCGTATTCCCGTTAAGTTCTACGGCTTGCGTATAATAACTAACAAAAAGTGCGATAAGAACAGATATAAAATTGAGTACGGCAAGTAATTTAGGTTTCATAGTTTTTATTGATATTCATTGTCATTTAGAATCTGATTGGCAATCTCAGACCAATTACAGTTTAATGAGATTCTGAAACGAATTCAGTTTGACGTAATTTGACGTGATTTGATTGGGAATTTGAATTTACCAAACACCAGAATAAACCAACGTTAGTGTTAGGTTAAAGTTTCTTTTGATATTTCTGTTCTAATTCACCTGAATTACTTCAGCATCAGCACAAACAAAAACCTGGTCTTTTGGCTCAGGTTTCATCACAAAACAACCGGTAAATTCGCCAAAAGCGGGTAAAATTAATTGACGTTCACTTCGGAAGAAACATTTCAGTTTTAAATGTTGTTTTCCTAATCCAACTAAGCGATAACCGGGATGAATATGCCCGCAAATATTGAAGCTGTCTTCTTGTTCCTCAGGATGATGAGTTAATCTGAAGTTATCGATGTTTAATTCCTGATGAATTTTCACACCCAACTCATCATAATGTAGCGGAGATATAATATCGTGGTTTCCGGCGATTAAAATAACTTCCGCTTGCTGTTGTTGTAACCAGTTTTCGAATAAATTCCATTCAGAATTTAAAGCACTGTGAAAAAGATCCCCCAGAAAAATAATTTGCTTAGGCTGAAATTGCGCAACCGACTCATTTAAACGATCAAAATTTTTTAGAATTGCAGTTTGTGGAACCGCGCTCCCATTTTTTCTGAAGTGCGATATTTTACCCAAATGAACATCAGCCACCAGCAATGCTTGCTGCTCTTCCCAATAAGAAACGCCATTACAGGCAAGTTGAAAATGATTATTTTGAATAGCTAATGTCATATCTCCATCTCCTAAAAAGAGCTGCGAATTTAGCCAATTTTAGATAATATTTCAGCCGCTTTTTCCAGTGTTTCATTTTCCTTAGCAAAACAAAATCTCAATTGCTTATGATCTTGTTGATCGATGTTGAAAACAGACACCGGAATAGAAGCCAAACGATATTCTTTGACCATCTTTGCTGCAAACAAAATATCTGACTCGCTGGTAATTTCTGAATAATCTACTAACTGAAAATAAGTTCCTGCGGAAGGAACTGTCTTAAACTTGGTATCCTTAATTAAATCTAAAAAATAATCTCTTTTTTGCTGATAGAAATTAGGCAAACTAAGATAGGTCTCCGGGTTTTTAAGATATTCAGCAAAGGCTCGTTGCATGGGATGATTCACACAGAAAACGGTAATTTCATGGATTTTGCGTATCTCTTTCATCAATACTTCTGGAGCTACGCAATAGCCCATTTTCCAACCTGTATTATGAAAAGTCTTACCAAAGGACGCGCAAACGATGGCTCTTTCTGCTAAATCTTTAAAAGCGGAAGCACTTTGATGTTTTCGATCATCAAATATAATATGCTCGTAAACTTCGTCGCTAAGCAAAATGATATTGGTGTTTTTTAATAGCTTTTCTAAGCGCAGCATATCCTCTCTAGACAAAATACTACCGCTGGGATTGTGAGGCGAATTGATTACGATCATTCGCGTTTTATCGCTAATTTTAGTTTCAACTTCTTCCCAATCTACTTGATATTCTTTTCCTTTAAGCTGAATAGGAACCGGAATTCCGCCATTTGATTTTACGATGGGCTCGTAAATATCGTAAGCGGGTTTAAAAATAATCACCTCGTCTCCCGGATGCACAAACGCTGAAATCCCGCAATAAATAGCCTGTGATGCTCCTGAAGTGACCGTAATTTCAGAATCTACATGATATTTTTTACCATGCAGATTTTCAATTTTATTAATGATTTCTTCTCTTAATTCAGGAATCCCTGCTAGTGGTGCGTATTGATTATAGCCATCTTTCATCGCTTTGAAAACCAGTTCTTTCAGATAATCATCACTTTTAAAACCCGGAAACCCCTGCGACATATTTATCGCCTGATATTGCGAAGCCATTCCGCTCATTTTAGAGAAAATGCTTTCAGGCGTATTGGGTAGTTTTGAATTAATTTCAGGAAAAATCATATTTAAATTTTAAATAAGATCCATAAAAAATCCCGAAATCTAAAGAGAAATCGGGATCAGTTTTATTCCGAAGAAATTATTTTTTATCCTTTTGTACTAGCAGATAAGTATTCACGGTTCATACGAGCGATATTCTCTAAAGAAATTCCTTTAGGACATTCGATCTCACAGGCTCCTGTATTACTACATGCTCCAAAACCTTCCTCGTCCATTTGTCTTACCATCGCCATAACACGCTCTGTTGCTTCTATTCTACCTTGTGGTAGTAAAGCGTACTGAGATACTTTAGCAGAAGTGAATAACATAGCACTCGCATTTTTACATGCTGCTACACAAGCTCCACACCCAATACAGGTTGCTGCATTAAAAGAATCATCTGCTTTTGACTTTTCTACCGGTATAGAGTTTGCATCTATCGTATTTCCTGATGTATTTACAGATACGTAACCCCAAGCTTGTTGAATTCTATCAAAAGCTGAACGGTCTACGATTAAATCTTTTACTACCGGGAAAGCTTTTGCTCTAAATGGCTCGATAACTATAGTATCGCCATCTTTAAACTTTCTCATGTGCAACTGGCAGGTTGCGATAAGTTTATCTGGGCCGTGTGGCTCGCCATCAATTTGTAAAGAACAAGATCCGCAAATTCCTTCACGACAATCGTGATCAAATTGTACAGTATCCTCTCCTTTTTCAACCAGCTGTTCGTTAAGTATATCCAGCATTTCTAGAAAAGACATATCACCGTCTATCCCATCAACCTGGTAATCTACCATTCCACCTTTAGCCTTAGCGCTTTCCTGACGCCATATTTTTAAATTAAGTTTCATATGCTTTAGATTTTAGTATTGAGTATTGAGTTTTGAGTCGCTAATTGGTAACACGTCATATCTCAATACTTGCATCTATTTATAACTTCTGGTTTTTAATTCAATATTATCAAAGATTAGCTGTTCTTTATGTAGAACGGCTTCACTAGGTAAACCGGTATGTTCCCAAGCGGCTACATACCTAAAGTTTTCATCATCTCTTAAAGCTTCTCCTTCTTCTGTTTGATATTCTTCTCTAAAGTGACCTCCACAAGATTCTTCTCTATGCAGTGCATCTTTAGCAAAAAGCTCACCAAGTTCTAAGAAATCTGCAACACGCCCTGCTTTCTCAAGCTCAGCATTTTTAGATTCGGTAGGACCGGTAACTTTTACGTTCTTCCAGAAATCTTCGCGTAAGGCTTTAATCTCATCAATTGCTTCTTGTAATCCTTTCGCATTACGAGCCATACCACATTTCTCCCACATAATCTTACCAAGTTTCTTATGGTAAGAATCCACAGAATGTTTGCCGCCAGCATTCATCAATTTATTGATTCGATCTGTTACATCTTTTTCAGCAGCATCAAATTCTGGAGAATCTGTTGGAATTTTTCCGGTTCTAATATCTTCTGAAAGTGAATGACCGATAGTATATGGTAACACAAAATAACCATCGGCTAAACCTTGCATTAGAGCAGAAGCTCCAAGTCTGTTTGCACCATGATCAGAGAAGTTAGCTTCTCCTGCAGCAAAACAACCTGGTATTGTTGTTTGTAAATTGTAATCTACCCATAGTCCACCCATTGTATAATGTACCGCAGGGTAAATCATCATTGGTGTTTTATATGGATTTTGATCGGTAATCTTTTCGTACATATCAAAAAGGTTCCCGTATTTAGATTCTACCACTTCAGTACCTAAGCGAATAACTTCTTCATCAGATGGATTTTTATGTCCAGATGTAAATGCTTTTTCTTTTCCGTAGCGTTTAATTGCACTAGCAAAATCCAGATAAACTGCCTGTCCTGTTTTGTTCACTCCAAAACCGGCATCACATCTTTCTTTAGCAGCTCTAGAAGCAACATCACGTGGTACTAAGTTTCCGAAAGAAGGATATCTTCTTTCTAAATAGTAATCTCTATCTTCTTCAGCTAAATCTGTAGGCTTTTTCTTTCCATCTCGAATAGCATCAGCATCTTCTTTTTTCTTTGGCACCCAAATACGACCATCATTACGAAGTGATTCCGACATCAACGTTAATTTAGACTGATGATCTCCGGTTACAGGTATACAAGTTGGGTGAATTTGTGTATAACATGGATTAGCAAAATAAGCTCCTCTACGGTGCGCTCGCCATGCAGCCATCACATTACTTCCCATCGCATTGGTAGAAAGGAAAAATACATTACCGTATCCTCCTGAAGCTAAAACAACAGCATGACCAGAATGTCTTTCAATTTTTCCTGTTACCATATCTCTGGCAATAATCCCACGAGCTTTACCGTCTACAAGCACCAAATCCATCATTTCGTGACGGTTAAATGGTGTGATCTTCCCACGGTTAATCTGGCGGTTCATTGCAGAATAAGCTCCTAACAATAACTGCTGCCCTGTTTGTCCTTTAGCGTAGAATGTTCTGGAAACTAAAACCCCTCCAAAAGAACGGTTATCTAAGTATCCTCCGTATTCTCTCGCAAACGGAACACCTTGTGCAACACACTGGTCGATTATATTTCCTGAAACCTCAGCAAGACGGTAAACGTTTGCCTCTCTGGAACGATAATCTCCTCCTTTTACAGTATCATAAAAAAGACGGTAATCAGAATCACCATCTCCCTGATAATTTTTTGATGCGTTTATACCTCCCTGAGCCGCAATAGAGTGCGCACGTCTGGGAGAATCCTGGTAACAAAATGTCTTTACGTTATAACCTAACTCGGCAAGCGTTGCTGCTGCAGCACCGCCGGCAAGTCCTGTACCAACAACAATAACATCAATGTTTCGCTTATTGGCTGGATTTACCAGGTTAATATCATTTTTATGTTTAGTCCACTTATCTTTAAGTGGCCCTTCAGGTATCTTTGATTCTAAAATTGACATGATTCGTGCGAATTAAAGGTTATTGATATAGTGAAACAGCGCTATAAAAATAAATCCTAATGGGATAATTATAGCATAGGCCACTGTAACGCCTCTTAGCCCTTTAGCATATTTATTTCTCCATCCCACAGATTGGAAAGACGAAGAAAAACCGTGAAGAAGGTGCAAACTTAAGAAAACAAAAGACAGGCAATAAAAACCTACACGTATTGGATCCTGAAATTTAGCAACTAACTCACCATAATATCTTGAAGCATCTGATGGATGAGATTCTACATATTTATGCACTAATTCTGGTACCCAGAAGTCATAAAAGTGAAGTCCTAAAAATGCTAATACTACAAGCCCGGTATAAATCATATTTCTAGACATCCAGCTAGAATTTTCCTGACCCTTATATTTTACATACTTTACATCTCTTGCACCGCGATTTCTAAGTTCTAGAACAATCCCCATTACAAAATGGAAGACTACACCAAAAATTAGAACGGGCTGTAAAAATGCCTGAACTACAAAATTGGTTCCCATAAAATGGGAAAGCTCGTTAAACAGATCTTTACTAATTACCGAAGTAAGGTTTATAGTAAAATGTTGAAGTAAGAATAAGACCAAGAACAGTCCCGACAAGGCCATCGCAACTTTCTTTGCGATAGATGATTTTAAAAATCCACCCATTGGTTTCGATTATTTATAGAATTTTAAAGGCAAAAATACACTCCAAAACACTTATGGACAAACTTTCAAGCTTGTTTGTAGGACTATTTAGAACAAGTATAAGTAAGATTCTTTTTTGTTGAAGGCTTTTTTTATAATCTAAAAAGTTGAAAAATCCCAAACCTCTTGTTTTACGGTGTATTTCGAAGGAATTTTGAAAATCAACTTAGAAATTTCAATCGATTGAAATTATACAATTTATAATTTTTTTAAGGCGAAGACATTCAACAAAAAAAGCTACCCGAATTATCAGGTAGCTTTATCTTTAATATTGATTTTTTTAAGATTATCCTTCTATCAAATCTTTTTTATAAGCATCGGAATGAACATTTGCCACTGCTCTTCCTGAAGGATCGTTCATATTCTTAAAAGATTCATCCCATTCTAATGCAGTTGGTGTACTACAAGCTACAGAAGGAACTGATGGCACAGACAACGCTGCTGCATCACTAGGGAAATGATCTGTAAAAATAGATCTATAATAATATTCCTCCTTGCTTGTTGGCGGCTGAATTGGAAATTTGAAATGTGCATTTTTAAGTTGCTCATCGCTAACTTCAGATTCTACTAATTCTTTTAGAGTATCAATCCAACTATAACCCACACCATCAGAGAATTGTTCTTTTTGTCTCCAGGCTACACTTTCTGGAAGATAATCTTCAAAAGCTTTTCTTAACACCCATTTTTCGATACGCTCCCCGGTTATCATTTTATCTTTTGGGTTTAATCGCATTGCAACGTCCATAAATTCCTTATCTAAGAATGGAACTCGACCTTCAATTCCCCATGCACAAAGCGATTTATTAGCTCTTAAACAGTCATATTGATGAAGCTTATCCAGCTTACGAACGGTTTCTTCGTGAAACTCTTTATCGTTCGGCGCTTTATGAAAGTATAAATACCCACCAAATAATTCATCTGAACCTTCACCAGAAAGCACCATTTTAATTCCTAAAGATTTAATAGTTCTCGCCATTAAATACATAGGAGTGGATGCTCTAATTGTCGTTACATCGTAAGTTTCTATATGATAGATCACATCTTTTATGGCATCTAAACCTTCCTGAATCGTAAATTTAATCTCATGATGCACGGTATCTAAATGATCGGCTACTTTCTTCGCTGCCGCAAGATCTGGAGAACCTTCTAATCCGATAGCAAAAGAGTGCAATCTTGGCCACCATGCCGCATCTTTATCTCCACTCTCAATTCTTTTTTCTGAATACTTTTTCGCTACTGCTGAAGTAATAGAAGAATCCAAACCACCTGAAAGTAAAACACCATAAGGAACATCACTCATTAATTGACGGTGTACCGCTTGCTCTAATGCTTCTTTTAAATCCTCGATACTTGTTTCGTTATCTTTTACTGCATCATATTCCATCCAGTCACGTTGGTACCATCTTTGGAATCCTTCTTTTTTGCTAGATAAATAGTGACCCGGAGGAAATAATTCAATTTTAGTACATTTTCCTTCTAAAGCTTTAAGTTCAGAAGCAACATAAAAAGTCCCGTTGTGGTCCCATCCTATATATAAAGGTATCACCCCCATGTGGTCACGAGCAATAAAATACTCGTCGTTTTCAGCGTCATAAATAGCAAAGCCAAAAATTCCGTTTAATTCATCCAAAAAGGTATCTCCTTTTTCTTTGTAAAGTGCAAGAATTACTTCACAATCAGATTCAGTTTGAAATTTATAATTAGGAAACTGACTTCTTAATTGCTTATGATTATATATTTCTCCATTTGCAGCAAGTATTAGCTGCTTATCTTCAGATAATAAAGGTTGTCCACCAGAGATTGGATCTACAATAGCTAAGCGCTCATGCGCCAAAATAGCTTTATCGTCACTATAAATTCCACTCCAGTCTGGGCCACGGTGTCTAAGACATTTAGCCATTTCTAATAATTGAGGTCTTAAATCTTCAGACTTCTCTTTTAAATCGAACGCACAAACAATTCCACACACAGTATTAAAGTTTTAAGTATTAAAGTTGAAACAAATATTGAATTAATATTCAATTAAAAAAGCATAAAATTGAAAACAGGTTACAAATGAAAATCAAAAATTGAATATAAACTTCAAAATGAAAAAATAAGGCTTTGAATTATATTGATTTTTTTTCAGCAGTAAACTACGAAAGGCAACCCCAAAAGGTATTGGTTTGAAAGTCTTCCATATTTCGATATGGAGCCTCAAAGTATTTCATCTCTATTATCGAGTAACATCCTTCATTTAATCTATTCTATGCTTATTCTTAAAAGTACAACTTTTAATAACATATTTATAATATTTCTTTAAGACTCAAAATGAAGCAATAATCGTAAATTGAGTTAAAATTTAATATTATGAGTGATTTTCAAAATAAAACAGCAATTATAACTGGTGGATCTGGAAGTATAGGATACACTACCGCACTAGAACTCGCCGAAGCAGGTGCGAATATACTATTGGTTGATATCGACGAAGAAGCTTTAAAAGAAAAAGAATCAGCCGCAAAAAAAGAGAATTTGAATATTTCTTACGTAGTTGCCGATGTAAGTAAGCCACGAGATGTAAAAAACTATGTGGATACGTGTATTGAGCGCTACGGAAAAATTGATTATTTCTTTGATAATGCTGGTATTGAAGGTAAGGTAGCGCCGCTACAAGATTATCCAGATGATATTTTCGACAAGGTAATGGAAGTAAACGTAAAAGGTACTTACCTAGGGATGAAACATGTAATCCCAAAGATTGAAGATGGCGGGAGCATAGTAATCACCTCCTCTGTAGCAGGATTACAAGGCTCTCCTAAAATGGTGCCTTATATTACTTCTAAACATGCCGTTATAGGAATTATGCGTACTGCGGCACTCGAGCTAGGAGATAGAAATATTAATGTAAACTGTGTAAATCCAGGTTCTGTAGATAATAGAATGATGCGATCTTTGGAAGATGGTGTGAATCCAGGCCACGGAGATGATGTGAAAAAAGCCTACGAATCTACTATTCCTTTAGGACGATACGCTACTCCAGAAGACATCTCACATATGGTTTGTTTTCTATTTTCTGATAAAGCCTCGTATGCAAATGGACAAACATTTGTAGTTGATGGCGGAATGAAAGCCTAAGTTTTCAGAACTAATATTAACAAAAAAGGAATCCATAATCGGATTCCTTTTTTATTGAATCTCATTTTAAAACTCAACGAAAACTATCTAAGTACCCGAAAAATCAGAAATATTAGTCTACGCTTAACAGGCATTGTACTTCATGTTTTTTAATTTTGGGGCAACATTGAAAAAATTATCATGAAATACGATCAAATAGACCGGAAACTTTTTATCAAAAACAGAAAAAACTTCATGGAAAGAATGATTCCTGGAGGATTAGCTGTTTTTAATGCCAATGACGTTTTTCCAATTGGTGCAGACAGTACATTGCCATTTCAGCAAAATAGAGATCTTTTTTATTTAAGCGGAGTGGATCAGGAAGAAGCAATCCTTGTGTTGTTTCCTGAAGCACCAAAACCAGAGCACCGTGAAATTCTTTTTTTAACCGAAACGAATCCGCACATCGCAGTTTGGGAAGGTGAAAAACTAACTAAGGAAAAAGCTTACGAAGTAAGCGGGATCAAAACGGTATACTGGCTTCAGGATTTCGAAAAGATATTTTTTGAAGTCATGGCACAGGCAGAAACGATCTACTTAAATAAAAACGAGCACTATCGCGTACAAGGATCTATAAAAACCGAAACTCGTGATGATCGTTTTATTAAATGGTGTAAGGAAAATTATCCGGCGCATAGAGTTGCGAAAAGCAATCCTATTTTACAAAGATTGCGATCTGTTAAAGATCCTATCGAATTAGATTTAATGCAAAAAGCCTGCAATATTACCGAAAAGGCTTTTAGAAGAGCGCTTAAATTTACCAAACCTGGCGTTTGGGAATACGAAATAGAAGCCGAGTACTATCATGAGATGATAAGAAACCGCTCTCGAGGTTTTGCCTACACGCCTATTATTGCCAGCGGAAATAACGCAAACGTGTTACATTACACTGAAAATAATCAGCAATGTAATGCAGGCGATTTAATTTTATTAGACACCGGCGCAGAATATGCAAATTACTCTAGTGATATGACAAGGTCGATTCCTGTTTCAGGAAAATTCACAGATCGCCAAAAGCAAATCTATAACACGGTAAATAGAGTAAAAACTGAATCTACCAAATGGTTGGTACCTGGTACCATGTGGGACGAGTTTCATAAAGAAGTTGGTAAATTAATGACTTCAGAATTATTAGACCTTGGTTTACTTGATAAAGCAGATGTGCAAAATGAAGATCCAAAATGGCCATCTTATAAAAAATATTTTATGCACGGTACCGCTCATAATATTGGTTTAGATACGCATGACTACGGAATTTTAACCGAACCAATGAAAGCGAACCAGGTTTTTACAGTTGAACCCGGAATCTATCTACCAGATGAAGGCTTCGGAATTCGATTGGAAGACGATGTTGTAATTCAGGAAAAAGGAGAGCCATTTAATTTAATGCGCAATATTCCTATTGAAGCAGATGAGATTGAAGAAATTATGAATTCATAATAATAAATTTAAAAAGGCCACAAAAAATGACTAAGAATCATATTTGCGGCCTTTTAATGTAATGCTTATGAAAATACAGCATAAAATTACACAAATTAAGTTTAATTCAAAGGGAAAAGGCAATCCCTTAGTTCTTTTACATGGATTTTTGGAGGATAATAAGATTTGGCGAATTTATCAGGAGATACTTTCTAAAAGTCGACAGGTCATTACAATTGATCTTTTAGGACATGGCGAGTCTGGCAGTATAGGCGAAGTTCATTCCATGGAAGAAATGTGCGACGCCGTCATTGCTGTACTCGATTATTTAGAAATTGAAAAAGCAAGCTTTGGAGGCCATTCTATGGGAGGATATGTGATCATGGAAATCCTGAAAAAATATCCTGAAAAAATCACGAATATTAGTCTTATCAATTCTTCTCCTGCTGAAGATACTCCTGAAAAAAAAGAAAATAGAGACCGGGTAGCTAATTTGGCAAAGAAAAATAAAGAAGCTTTTGTGAGTATGGCTATTTCTAATCTCTTAACTTCTGATAATAACAAGAAATTTAAGCCAGAAATAGAGCTTTTGAAAACTGAAGCTCAGAAAATGTCATCAGAGAATATCGTTGCCGCCACGATAGGCATGAAAGAAAGACAAGATAGCATTAAAGCTTTTAAACAATTTCAAGGAGACAAATTTATCATTTTGGGTATGCAAGATCCAGTGCTAGATATTGACAAAACCATTGAAATTGCTACAAGCACGAATGCAAATCTAATCGAGTTTCCAGACGGTCATTTATCATTTATTGAGAATAAAGACCAATTATTACATTTTTTGCAATCAAAAGGCTAAAAATTAGCCTTTAACAAAAAATTGGCTAATTTTTGGGAATTTCGTAAGATTTTGCTAACTTTAGGGTGTCAAAAATTTAAAAATCAAGCTTTTATGGAGGACACCCCTAATACATTTTTCGCTAAAGTATATTGTAAAATTTTTGGTCATAAGCTAAAGGTAACGAAAAACGTTACCGACCATGTACATGAATACCAATGTGCAAATTGTGGACAAGAAATGACAGATACAGCGAATGGATTTCTAGCACCCCTCACTAAGAAATTCAAGGAGACGAACAATTACATAGCAAAAATTCACAGAAGACGAAAAAATCGTCGATTGCGACATTATGCTAAAGCTTCTTAAGCATTCTCCTCATCATCTTTATCCATCGAATTCCAACCTCTAGCCACCAAAGGGATGGCTTGGTTTGCACGCGTAATTAAGTGCATTCCTGAATTTTCATCATTCATGTGACCAATTACTGTAAGATTAGGATTCCCCTTAATCTTATCAAAATCTGATTGCGAAACTGTGAATAACAATTCATAATCTTCGCCACCACTTAAAGCGATGGTGGTACTATCTATTTCAAATTCTTCACAAACCGAAATCATTGCAGGGTCTAAAGGAATTTTCTCTTCATAAAGACTAACTCCGGTTTTAGAGTTTTTGCATAAATGAATTATTTCAGAAGATAAGCCATCACTAATATCAATCATTGATGTTGGCTTAACTCCAAGTTCTTTAAGAAGCGGCGGAATATCTTTACGAGCTTCCGGTTTTAGCTGGCGTTCGATTAAATACGTATACTCATCTAAATCGGGTTGTGCATTTGGATTTGCTTTAAACACTTGTTTCTCTCGTTCCAGAACCTGCAAGCCCATATAAGCGGCTCCCAGATCTCCGGTGACCACTAGTAAATCATTTGGCTTTGCACCACTACGGTAGACGATATCTTCTTTTTCTGCTTCACCAAAAACGGAGATGCTAATAAATAATCCTGAAGTTGAAGAAGTGGTATCCCCGCCTACAACATCGATATTATATAGATCTGCGGCCAATTTTATTCCTGCATATAATTCTTCCAAAGCTTCTACCGGGAAACGATTTGATGCAGCGACAGATACTGTAATATGCGTAGCTTTTGCATTCATTGCGTAAATATCTGAAGCATTAACCATCACAGATTTGTACCCTAAATGCTTTAGCGGCATGTAAGCAAGGTCAAAATGAACCCCTTCTACAAGCATATCTGTACTAACCAAAGTTTGTTTATTTTTAAAATCAAGCACCGCAGCATCATCACCAATTGCTTTTACAGTAGAGGTATGTTTAGGCGAAAAATGCCTTGTTAGATGATCTATAAGTCCAAATTCTCCTAACTCAGATAAACTAGTTCTGGTTTGCCCACTATTATCAAACATCACAAATAAATTTTTATGCAAATAAACGAATATTATTTCAACAGCATATTCTAAACAGATTTTATGAGTATTAATGAAAGGTTTACAATAAAAACCTACTAAAGCATTAGGAATAACAGACTACCGGAAGGTTTTGCAAGAAAACAAACCAGCTATTGCCAATTCCGGTCTAGCAATAGTATTAAATTTCAATCGAATACATTTATTAATGCATTCCTAAAACAAATATTGCCGCTATGGTAAAACGCTTGTTTTAATGTATATTTGTAACCGATTTAAAATAATCTTTTTTAGCTATGATTAAAGTAAGCGAAGACGCAAAAAAAAAGATTTCCGCTTTGATGAGCGAGGAAGGCTACGATAGCATACAGGATTTTGTGCGCGTTGGCGTAAAAAGCGGTGGCTGTTCTGGTTTGTCTTACGAATTGAAGTTTGACAAAGCAAAAGCCGAAGACGATAAACTTTTTGAAGATAACGATGTAAAGATCGTAGTAGATAAACGCAGTGTTTTGTATCTGGCAGGGACTATATTAGAATACTCTGGTGGATTGAATGGTAAAGGATTTGTTTTCAACAATCCTAACGCCCAAAGAACTTGCGGATGTGGAGAAAGTTTTTCGCTATAAGAAAGTTTAAAATTAAAGGTTTAAAATTCGAAGTTGGCGACGATTAAACAATTTGAAGATTTAGAAATTTGGCAGAAGTCAAGAGAAGTTTGTCAAATTGTTTATAGTTTGAAACAGAATACAAATCTTAAAAATGATTATAAATTATATAATCAGTTAAATGGATCCTCAGGCTCTATAATGGATAATATAGCTGAAGGTTTTGAAAGAAATGGAAATAGAGAATTTATTCAATTTCTTTCGATAGCAAAGGCATCATGTGGAGAGGCAAGATCACAGATATATAGAGCTTTTGATCGCGGATATTTAAATGAAGATGATTTTGAAGATTTTAAGAGCAAAGTTATTTCATTGAGCAGGCAAATAAATGGTTTTATAGATTATTTGCAAAAGAGTGATTTTAAAGGAACGAAATTTAAATAACCTTAAATTTTGAGCCTTGAATATAAAATACAGAGATGGCATATACTGAAGACGACTTAAAAAAAGAACTCGAAACCAAAGAGTATGAGTATGGATTTTATACCGATATAGAATCCGATACTTTTCCTATTGGTTTAAATGAAGATATTGTTAGAGCAATTTCTAAGAAGAAAGAGGAACCAGAATGGATGACAGAATGGAGACTCGAAGCTTATAGAGAATGGGAGAAAATGGCAGAACCAGAATGGGCTAACGTTCATTACGAAAAACCTAATTTTCAGAACATTTCTTATTATTCTGCTCCTAACAAAAAACCGAAATACGAAAGTTTAGATGAAGTAGATCCGGAATTACTAGATACCTTCAAAAAACTAGGAATCTCTCTGGACGAACAGAAAAAATTAGCAGGTGTTGCTGTAGATGTGGTAATGGATTCAGTTTCTGTAACTACCACTTTTAAAAAGACCTTAGCTGAAAAAGGAATTATTTTCTGTTCTATTTCTGAAGCAATAAAAGAACATCCAGAATTGGTTAAGAAATATATCGGAAGTGTTGTACCGAAGAAAGATAACTTTTATGCTGCATTGAATTCTGCGGTTTTTAGTGATGGATCTTTCTGTTACATTCCAAAAGGCGTAAGATGCCCAATGGAACTTTCTACTTATTTCAGAATTAATCAGGCAGGAACGGGGCAGTTTGAAAGAACACTTGTGGTTGCAGACGAATCTAGTTACGTAAGTTACTTAGAAGGTTGTACTGCACCAACGCGTGATGAAAATCAGCTGCATGCTGCTGTAGTAGAACTGGTAGCTTTAGATGATGCTGAGATCAAATATAGTACCGTTCAAAACTGGTTCCCTGGTAGTAAAGAAGGTAAAGGTGGTGTATATAATTTTGTGACTAAAAGAGGAATTTGCGAGAAAAACGCAAAGATTTCTTGGACACAGGTAGAAACAGGATCTGCAGTAACCTGGAAGTATCCTTCTTGTATTCTTAAAGGAGATAATTCGGTTGGAGAATTTTATTCAATTGCAGTAACAAATAATTTCCAGCAGGCAGATACTGGTACGAAAATGATTCATCTTGGTAAGAATACGAAGAGTACGATTATTTCGAAAGGTATTTCTGCAGGTAAATCACAGAACTCGTATCGTGGGTTAGTTCAGATTAATTCTAGAGCTGAAAATGCACGTAACTTTTCACAATGTGATTCGCTACTAATGGGTAACGAATGTGGTGCACATACTTTCCCATATATCGAAGCGAAAAATAAATCTGCTAAAGTAGAACACGAAGCTACCACGAGTAAAATTGGGGAAGATCAAATTTTCTACTGTAACCAAAGAGGAATTGATACTGAAAAAGCTATCGCCTTAATTGTGAATGGTTTTAGTAAAGAAGTTCTAAACAAGCTTCCTATGGAGTTTGCAGTAGAAGCTCAAAAATTACTTGAAATTTCTTTAGAAGGATCAGTAGGATAATTTAAAAATCCCATGAAGAAGATTTTGTGCGTATTTTTCCTAACACTGGTTTGTCTAAGTTGCGAAGAGAAAACTGAAAAGAAAGTTCAGGAAACTACTTCAACAGAAACTGAACAAGATACAGTACCTACGTTAATAGGAGATTTTGTTTACGCTGATGAAGCTGCACTTTTTAGAGGAGAAGATTTCATCTATAATGTTGAGATTGATAGCTTAAGCCGCTCATTAGCAAATCAAGTAAAAGCTTACAAAACCGACGATTTTGAAATGGTTCCGGTTAAAGTAAGAGGAAAAATAAAACAAAGTCCTGGTCAATCGGGAATTAGAGAGAATTTAGAATTACGAGAAATTATCGCTGTCTTAGCCGATAGCACGAAAAATAAAAGCAAAGAATAACAAACATAATTTGAGCGCATGCTCAAATGCATACCAAATAATTATGCTTAAGATAAAGAATTTACACGCAAGTATAGAAGAAAAGGAGATTCTTAAAGGAATTAATCTTGAGATTAATCCGGGAGAAGTACATGCTATTATGGGACCTAACGGATCTGGTAAAAGTACTTTATCCTCTGTTATTGCAGGTAAAGAAGAATACGAAATGACCGAGGGTGAAATCATCTTTGAAGGAAGTGATTTATCTGAATTAGATCCTGAAGAAAGAGCTCATAAAGGTGTTTTCCTTTCATTTCAATACCCAGTAGAAATTCCTGGTGTTTCTGTAACCAACTTCATGAAAACTGCAATTAATGCACATCGTAAAGCCAATGGTTTAGAAGACATGCCAGCTAACGAAATGCTTAAGCTTATCAGAGAAAAATCTGAGTTATTAGAAATCGATCGTAAATTCTTATCTAGATCTTTGAACGAAGGATTTTCTGGTGGGGAAAAGAAACGTAACGAGATTTTCCAAATGGCAATGTTAGAGCCAAAATTATCGATTTTGGATGAAACTGATTCTGGTTTGGATATCGATGCGCTTAAAATTGTTTCTAATGGTGTGAATAAACTTAGAAACGAAAACAATGCGGTTCTTGTAATCACGCACTACCAAAGATTATTAAATTATATAGTACCAGATGTAGTTCATGTTTTGATTGATGGTAAAATTGTGAAAACAGGAGGAAAAGAACTAGCTCACGAATTAGAAGAAAGAGGTTACGATTGGATTAAACAGGAAAGCGCAGTTTAGTACTAAAATTCAAAAAATCACTTGGGTAATTCCCAAACAATGAATTTGTATTACAACTGATAAACTGAAGAAAATGGAATTAAAAGATAAATTAGTATCATCATTTTTAGCTTTCGACGAGCAATATCAGGTTGATGATGATGTGCAGCATATAAGAAACCAGGCGATTAAGGAATTCGAAAACCTTGGTTTCCCTTCTAAAAAAGAAGAGGATTGGAAGTATACTTCTCTAAAATCTGCACTTAAACACGATTATAGTATTTTTCCTAAAAAGGAAGATGCTATAGAATACAGCCAGATTAAACAATATTTGATTCATGATATCGATACTTACGATCTAGTATTTATCGACGGGATTTATTCTTCTCATTTATCAAATACTACTCACGATAAGATTGATGTTTGTTTAATGTCTTCGGCATTAAATAAAACCAAGTTTAAGCCGGTTATTGATAATTATTTCAACAAATTGGCTCCTAAGAATGGAATAAATGCGCTTAATACTGCCTTCACTAAAGAAGGAGCATATATTCATATTCATAAAAATACCATGGCAGATAAGCCAATTCAGATTATTAATTTCTCTACAGGGAATGAATCTTCTTTATTGCTTCAGCCAAGGAATCTTGTGGTGGTAGACGAAAATTCTCATGTTCAGATTATTGAAAGACATCAAAGTCTTACCGATCATCCTGTACTAACCAATTCGGTTACAGAAATTTTCGCAGATCGCAGAGCTATCGTGGATTATTATAAAATTCAGAATGATAAAACAACTTCATCTTTAATCGACAATACGTATATCGAGCAAAAAGATGAAAGTCACTGTTCTGTCCACACTTTCTCTTTAGGAGGTAATCTTACACGTAACAATCTTAACTTCTATCAAAGAGGAGAGCGTATAGATTCTACCATGAAGGGAGTGACAATTATCGAAGGGAAGCAACACGTAGATCATAATACGCTAGTGCATCACATCACGCCAAATTGTGAAAGCCACCAGGATTATAAGGGAATTTTCTCAGATAGTTCTACCGGAGTTTTTAACGGGAAAGTGGTTGTTGAAAAAGAAGCACAGAAAACAAATGCCTACCAGTCTAACAACAATATTCTTGTAGATGATAAGGCTACGATCAACTCGAAACCTCAATTAGAGATTTTTGCAGATGATGTTCGTTGTAGCCATGGTTGCACCATTGGACAGTTAGACGAGGATGCTTTATTTTACCTACAATCTCGTGGAATACCAAGAAAAGAAGCACGCGGACTTTTAATGTATGCTTTTGCGAACAACGTACTTGCTAGCGTTAAAATTCCAGAAATTAAGAAAAGAATCAACAATATTATTGCTGAAAAATTGGGAGTTGAATTAGGTTTCAACTTATAATATCAAGCTCGTAGTAGCATTTTTTTCAGAATAAATTTAATGATATGAGTACAGCTACTAAAGCATTACAATATAGTATAGAAAAAATTAGAGAGGATTTCCCTATTCTTAAGCGAGAAGTAAACGGTTATCCTCTCGTTTATTTTGATAATGCTGCAACTTCACAAACGCCACAACAGGTAATCGATGTTATTGCAGATTATTATGCTAATTATAATGCAAATATTCATCGTGGAGTACATGCGTTATCTCAAGAAGCTACAGATAAATATGAGGAAGCGCGACATATTATTCAGCAGCACTTTAATATCGAAAAATCTCACGAAGTTATTTTCACTTCGGGCACAACGCATGGGATAAATCTGGTATCGAACGGTTTTGCTTCGCTACTGGAAAATGGAGACGAAATTATCGTTTCTGCCTTAGAGCATCACTCCAATATTGTTCCGTGGCAGATTTTAGCTGAAAAAACCGGTGCTGTTTTAAAAGTAATCCCGATGAATCAGGAAGGTGAACTCATCTATTCTGCTTTTGAAGAATTACTTTCAGAAAAGACGAAACTTGTCTTTGTAAACCATGTTTCTAATGCTTTAGGAACAGTTAACCCGATTAAAAAAATAATTGACAAAGCGCATCAGTACAACGCAGCTGTTTTAGTAGATGGTGCACAGGCTGCTCCACATATTAAAGCAGATGTTAAGGCGCTGGATGTTGATTTTTATGTAGTATCTGCTCATAAAATGTGCGGCCCAACAGGAGTTGGAATGCTCTACGGAAAAGAAGAGTGGCTTAACAAATTACCACCTTACCAGGGCGGTGGCGAAATGATTGCTACGGTAACTTTCGAGAAAACAACTTACGCCGAGCTTCCTCACAAATTTGAAGCAGGAACGCCAAATATTTGTGGTGGTATCGCTTTTGGGGCTGCCATCAACTACATGAATAATCTTGGTTTTGATAAGATTGCTGCGTACGAGGAAGAATTACTTCACTACGGCACAGAGAAACTTCTTGAAATTGATGGGATGGAAATCTATGGCGTTTCTAAAGAAAAAACAGCCGTAATTTCTTTCAATATTAAAGGATTACACCCTTACGATATCGGCACTATTTTAGATAAACTAGGGATAGCAGTAAGAACTGGTCACCATTGCGCACAACCTATTATGGATTTTTATAAAATTCCGGGTACGGTTCGTGCTTCTTTTTCATTTTACAATACTAAAGAAGAAATCGATGCATTTATTAAAGCCGTTATCAAAGCTAAAACCATGCTTTCTTAAGCAAACCTCCATTTTAGCCATTTTCAGCTTACTTTTTATAGTGGGCTGTAAACAAAATAATCAAACAGAAAAAACCAAAGAGGTTACCCAGCAAAACGAAGAAACGTTAAATAATTCTGAAATTTCAGGTGAATATTCGGTTAATACACTGAATCATAACACTGAAAATCTTGGGAATCTTATATTTGACTTTAATTCTGAAAACGGAAGACTGGCAATCACAACAGATTGCAATGGTATAAGCGCTTATTATGAAATTGATGATAACAATCTATCTTTCTCTAAAGCGGCTAGCACGAGAAAATTTTGTGAAGGCGCAATGGAAAACGAAAAGATGATTATAAAAGTGCTTCCAGAAATCTCTAAATTTAATTTTTCTGAAAAAAAATTAGAGTTATTATCAAATGATAACGAGGTTTTAATAAGCCTTATAAAAACTGAAAAAAGTGAGTAAATCTATACAGGAAATACAGGAAGAAATCATAGACGAATTTTCTATGTTCGACGACTGGATGCAACGTTATGAGTATATGATCGAGCTTGGTAAATCTTTACCACTTATTGATGAGAAATATAAAATTGAAGAAAATCTGATCAAAGGCTGCCAAAGTAAAGTTTGGGTACACGCAAATCTCGACGGTGAAAAGTTATTGTTCACCGCAGATAGTGATGCGATTATCACCAAAGGAATCGTAGCGATTTTAATAAGAACATTTTCTGGCCATCATCCTTCAGCTATTTTAGAAGCTGATACGCAGTTTATCGATGAGATTGGCTTAAAAGAACACTTATCTCCTACCCGTGCGAACGGACTGGTAAGTATGATTAAACAACTAAAAATGTATGCCATAGCATACCAAACCCAATTAAAATAATAATGGAACAGGAAATCGACACTCAGGAATTGGGAGAAAAAATTGTAAAAGTGCTTAAAACTATTTACGATCCTGAAATCCCTGTAGATATATACGAACTAGGGCTTATTTACGATGTGATGGTAAGCACAGATTATGATGTAAAAATCTTAATGACACTTACAACACCTAACTGCCCGGTAGCAGAATCGCTTCCGCAAGAGGTTGAAGAAAAAGTAAAATCGCTAAACGAAGTAAAAGACGCTGAAGTAGAGATTACATTTGATCCACCTTGGAGTCAGGATTTGATGAGCGAAGGCGCAAAATTAGAATTAGGACTTTTATAAACAGAAAACTATGGCTACAGAAGAAATTGTAAATCGCGTAGCAAATAGCAAATTAGTCACTTTTAACCTGGAGGATTATTATCCAAAAGGGCAAAGAGTGACTTTTGATATTTCAGCCTGGCTGTTAGAAGGGTTTGTGCTTCGTGAAACCACATTTAGGGAAGAAGCTAAAAATCACGACTGGAGCCAGTATCAAGATAGTTATGTGGCACTAGGATGCAGCACCGATGCGATTATACCGGCCTGGGCTTATATGCTTATTGCCACCTACCTTCAGCCTTACGCTAAGAAAACAGTAAACGGAACTTTGGATGATCTAGAAACGATACTTTATACTGAAGTAATTCAACAAATGGAACTTTCAGCATTAAAAGATCAGCCAGTTATCATTAAAGGTTGCGCCAATAAACCTGTGCCTAAAAATGCTTACATACTATTAATTAATAAACTACAACCAATTGCTAAAAGTATAATGTATGGTGAAGCATGCTCTTCAGTTCCATTATACAAAAAACCAAAAAATTAAATATGAAGAAAGTTTTACTAAGCCTGCTAATTTTAGGTGGAACGTTAAGCATGCATGCTCAGGATGATGAGTCTGACGAACAAAAAGAAGGCTGGACAACCGAAGGAAATGTCCAACTACTTTTTAACCAATCAGCATTTAACGCAGAATGGACTGGAGGGGGAACTTCCAACATTTCAGGAAACTTAATCTTAAATTACGATTTTAATTATCTAAAAGACGATTTCACCTGGGATTCTAAAGTTTTAGTAGACTACGGAATGACGAAGCAAAAAGGTGACGAATTTCCAAGAAAAACTAGTGACCGTTTAGAGATCAACTCGGTAGCAGGTAAGCAAGTAGAAGAATCTAATTGGTACTATTCATTTTTTACAAACTTTAGAACACAGGTTACTAAAGGTTATAATTATAGTACCGATGCCGATACGGGAGAAACTATTCGTACCGAGCGTACCAACTTTTTATCTCCTGCCTATTTACAATTTGGTCCCGGTATGCTTTGGAAGAAAAATGAAAACTTCTATGTAAACATCGCACCGGCAACAGGGAGATTTATAATCGTTGATTCTTATTTTACAAGTGTAGATGGTTATCAGGATGGTGACTATTTTGGTGTAGATCAGGGAAAATCTGCACGATTCGAACTTGGTGCTGCGATCTCTGCTTATGCAAAATTTGAATTGATAAAGAATGTGAAAGTGGAAAACATTCTAAACCTCTATTCTAATTACCTTGAAGATCCGCAAAACGTAGATATTGATTATACGGTTAATGTAAAAATGAAGATTAACGAACTATTATCGACTAATTTCATTTTCCAAACGATCTATGATGATAATGCCGTTGGGGCATTTCAGGTAAGAGAAGTTTTTGGTTTAGGATTTAATTATAGCTTCTAAACCGCAAAACATAAAATTTAAAAGCCTGTAATTAGAATTGCAGGCTTTTTTGGTTAAAATTATTTGAAAAAAACGACTGGAAAATTACAATACTAATCTATTGTGTACCTTTGTATTTATGATTGAAAAGACCGACTTAAATTTCGAAAAAGCAGTTCTTATTGGGATCATAACCAAAGAACAAAACGAAGATAAATTAGAGGAATATCTGGATGAACTAGAATTCCTTACCTATACTGCCGGTGGAGAAGTTGCAAAACGTTTTTCACAAAAATTAGAATTTCCTAATCCCAAAACCTTTATCGGTACGGGAAAAATGGAAGAAGTAAGACAGTTTATTTCTGATAACGAAATAGGAACCGCCGTTTTTGATGACGAACTTTCTCCTGCCCAGCAAAAGAACATCGAAAAAATACTAAAGTGTAAAGTACTCGATAGAACCAATTTAATATTAGACATTTTTGCACAGCGAGCACAAACCAGCTATGCAAGAACACAGGTAGAACTAGCCCAATATGAATATTTATTACCGCGTCTTGCCGGTATGTGGACTCACTTAGAGCGCCAACGTGGTGGTATTGGTATGCGTGGTCCCGGGGAAACCGAGATTGAAACTGACCGTCGTATCGTTAGAGACAAAATTTCTTTGCTAAAAAAGAAGTTAGAAATCATCGATAAACAAATGGAAGTTCAGCGAGGAAACCGCGGACAATTAGTGCGAGTTGCTTTGGTAGGTTACACCAATGTTGGGAAATCTACTTTAATGAATACAATTAGCAAAAGTGAAGTATTTGCTGAAAATAAACTATTCGCAACACTCGATACTACGGTTAGAAAAGTCGTGATACGTAATTTACCGTTCCTTCTCACAGATACGGTAGGATTTATTAGAAAATTACCTACACAGCTTGTAGAGTCTTTTAAATCGACTTTAGATGAAGTAAGGGAGGCAGATTTACTTTTACATGTTGTAGATATTTCTCATGCTAATTTTGAAGATCACATCGATTCTGTAAATTCAATTTTGGATGAAATAAAAAGCTCTGAAAAACCTTCAATTATGGTTTTCAACAAAATCGATCAATACGTTCCTGAAGAAATTGAAGAAGACGATCTTATTACTGAAAAAACAAATGCCCATAATACTTTGGCAGAATGGAAACAAACCTGGATGAATCGTTTGGGAGATAATGTGTTATTTATTTCAGCCTTAGAAAAGGAAAATATGGAACATTTCAGAAGAAAGGTTTACGAAGCAGTTCGCCAAATTCATATTACCAGATTTCCATACAATAACTTTCTTTATCCTGAATACGATAAATACGGAGAAGAAAAATAATCAATCACTTTCAATTCAGAAACAAAGCTCAATTATCAAACTAACTTGGGCAATCCATGAAATAGCTATTGAAAGATGCATTTTTTTGAATGTCCGTAATAAAGCATAATAAATTGTCGTCACCCTGAACTTGATTCAGGGCCTCATCACAATAGATTGCTTTTCTATACCGTATGAGATTCCGGATCAAGTCGGGAATGACGAAAAACAAAAAGATATTACAAATTACGGATAATCAACTTAATTTTTATTTCGAGCCATACGTCGAAGCATTTAATGTCGATTATCGATCAAATATCAGTATCTTCATTTCAAAAATCTGTGTTATGAAGATACTTTTTTCAGTTATAGCCTTTAGTATATTTCAACTAGTAAGTGCACAAAAGTTAGAAAGTTTAGAGGGTTCCTGGGAACTCATTTCAGAAAATAAAAAACCTGCTGAACTTACTACAGTGCGTATTTATCAAGACGGATTTTTTGCTGAAGGAACTAAAAAAGGCGACTACGAATTTATAGATGCAAAAGGCGGTAAATATACTACTGAGTCTTCTTCTTATACTGAACAATTTGAATTCAGCTCTCAAAGCAAAGAACTGGTTGGAAGCCTAACGAATCTTGTATTTGAAATTACTAATGATACTTTAAAATTTGAAGGAGAACGTTTTTCACAAATCTGGCTCAAAATCGGTGACGAAAAAACCGACTTAACTGGCGTTTGGATTATTACTGGTCGAGAAAAAGATAGCGAAATGCAAGAACGCGAAATTGGAGATCGCAAAACAATAAAGATTTTAAGCGGAAGTCGTTTTCAGTGGATCGCTTATAACTCGGCTACTAAAGAATTCTTTGCGACTGGCGGTGGTACTTTTTCTGCTAACTACGGTAGGTATATAGAAAATATAGAGTTTTTCTCTAAAGACGATTTTCGTGTGGGGGCCAGCTTAAATTTTGATTACCAAATCCTGAATGAGCAATGGCATCATCGCGGTAAAAGTTCTAATGGTGATCCTATTTACGAAATCTGGTCACCTTATGAAGTTGATGAAATTACCAAAGAATAATCATCTAGTTAGAATAGCTTCCTCGGGCAAATAAAAGATTCCAACTGGGTTTTCGGTAAGATTGAAGTGCAATAAATCTTCTTCTACATAATATTGCATTCTTATTTTTCCTTGAGACTGTTCGTAACTACTTTCTATCGTGCCGGCATAATTATCTTCAGCAATTTTCACCATTACTATAGAAAAGGTATCCTGTTCGCTATTGCAGTCGATACGATCTCCATTATCAAAAATAGCGCAGTGATTACCGCGATATTCTTTATCGTTTATTCTTTCTAATTCCACTTCAAAATTCTGAGTGCCATCTGGGGAACTCCATTGCCATACACCTTCAATATCCTGAGCATTCATAAAATGAATACCAAGAAACACTAATATTAGACAAATATTGACTTTCATTTTTTGATGGTTTTAGCTAGAAACTAAGGTAATTATTCAGCACTTATTTTTATGTTATCGATATCATAAGTTGTCGTTCTAGATGGATCTCTACCGCGATATCGAAAAGCAATATAAACTTCAGTTTCAAAACAGGAAAGATCTATTTTGGAATTCCGAAAAACCGTTGCATTTTGATTAGAAGGCCCCATCGGAATATTAGCTTCCAATAAGTGCCAATTTGCATTTTTCACATCGCCATTAAATTCATCACTTACATAAACTTGCAAAATAGTGCCATTGTCGTAAGAAGCTCTAATATTAAAAGACAAGACTTCATTTTCTGTTTCTGAAAGATCGATTGCCGGAGTAATTAGCCAGGCTTCGAGAGGATTTTCACCTGAATTATAACCTGAAATTCTAATCGTTCTATTTCCGTTGGAAGTCGCATCAACAAAACGTTCTTCACCACCGGTTACGTTGATATTTGTCCATCCTAAGGGCTCCAACTTATTCTCGTTGGTAATTTCAGCAAAGTTCTCTTCAAAAAGAATCGTATCACCTTCAGCAGTATTATTTCCGCAGCTAAAAAATATAGGATCACAACGCGCTCCATCAAATTTTAAATCTTCAGTAGAATTCACCTGCACTACATAAAAGTCATCGTAATAATCACGAGCTAAAACGCCCAATATCGTTCCTGAATTTGCAGGAAGATTAATAGATTTAAAATCGGAATAGGTACTGGTACTCAATAAAGCGGTGTCGTCGCTTCCGCATTGTTCGATTTGGCGAAAACCGTCAAATTGATCGAAAGTTTCTGCTGCAAAACTGGTAGTGGTTTGTCCAAACAGATTTCGATTAAATTGAATATCATCTAGCTGCACATAAGTGCATAATAAAGCAGGCGTAAAATCACCAATATCAATTTGCTGCGGAATGATCTCTTCAATTATTTCTGAACGAACTAAAAATTCGTCGATTTCTGAAAGCGTTATAGGATCTAGATCTCCCCTATTTTGTTTTCCAAGCTGAAGTAGACCATTACTTTTTGAAATGCTGAGTCCGTTGAGTTTTACAAATACTTTTCTCCCGAAGTTATAGCGTTGATAAAGCGCATTTTCATCAATGAGTATCTGGATTCCGGCCTCCGGATTTTCCGGGCGATCCTGCAGCATCAATTCGTTATAGAAATTACCGCCGCGATCTGAGGAAATGACATAAGCTTCGAAATAGAAATCTCCAGAAAAAGTGAAAATTTCGCCTATCTCTTCATTATAATTATTCTTCACCGCGCGTAAGCTAATTTTCGTCCCTTCAGTTACAATATTTTCTGGCTCATGCGTTTCTGGCACCTCGTAATCGTCGGTTGCAACACAACTGATTAAAATGAACATTAGAAGGAATAGATTTTTTTTCATTCTAAAATCTTACATAGAGATTAGCAAAATAAGTAGTACCGTAACCGTACCAGTAGCGATTGCCAAAAACGGGAGTTTCCCGATCACGATCTTCTTTTAAACTAGTAAAATTAGCATTGCGTGACTGCTCGTAACCGCCGGTTTTATAAAGCTTATCCAGAATATTATTCAGGCTTACAAAAACCCCAACATAGTAATTATCCAGCTTCCACGATTTCCCGCCAATGGCATTCAGCAAAAAATAGTCACCCAAATTCTGTTGTTGTAAATAGGTTTTGGCTAATTCAGCATCATAATTTTCGAGTGGTAATCCATCAGTATCAGTTGCGAAATTGGAGGTTCTAAGCAACGGACTCACATTTATAAATGCATTTGAGAAATAATTTGCGGTAAAGCCAAACCACCAGTAATCGGGATCACGATATTCAAAACCCAACTGCGCTGCATGCTGCGGTCCGTTAGCAAGTCTATAATTTTTTAGCCGCGCTTCTCCGTAATTTACACTTCCAGAAAAACTGTTGCTGGTTAGATACAATTTCGGATTATTGGAATAAATAAATTGGCCAATTGCCAAAGCAGATTTCAGTTTTATAGTTGAAGTGACTTGCGCTTCAGCACCAAACTCAATTCCCAAATGCTGCTTTTCGGCATCGTATAAAATCTCCTGAACAAAAGCGGTGGTCGTGTTTCTCCCCAATCCTGAAAGTCCGTCGACATAATAAAAAGAAACATCGGTTACATTTCGAAATTGGGTAAAATAACCACTCAATTTTAAGTTGAAATTTGGCGAACGATAGCGATATGTAGCATCAAAACTATAAATATACTCACTATCCAAATCCTGAACTACGCTATTATTTTGGCGGGGATTAGCAAAACTATTTTGAAGTGTAGGCGCATTACTAGCCAGAAACAAGTTTGAAGATACGGAATGCCTGCCCGTAAAATGATAGGTTAATCCAGATTTTAATCCAAAATCGATAAAATTTAAATGTTCACTTTTTCCCAGTGAATTATCAGGGAATAGTCCATTTTGATAATTTCCCTTTCTTTGATAATCTGTTGTACTAATTTTTGCTGAAATGTAAGTTTCAAGCTTTTTATGCTTAAACTGAAGTTGAGAAAAAGCTTCGATCTTGCCTGAAGTCAGTTCGTAATTATATTTATACTTATCCCCTTCTGAAACTAAACGGTTAGGCTGTTGCAAATCGCTTTGAGCAACTTGCTCTAATGAATATTCGTTAGTTGGTTCAGCAAAAAAATCGATATCTAAAAATTGATTCGCACCAAAAAGATCATCAATTTTTGCATAATTATGACTTTGCAAATACTGAAAATTAATTCCGCTATTCAACTTAAATTCTGAATTGAAAATATGATCTAAAACCGAAGTAAAATAAGCTGTATTATCGTCGTTCCTATCTTCAGTCAGCGCATAGATGGCATTATCTCCAGTATCAGACGCTACATGATTAGCTTCATAAATAGAATTCCAGTCTAGCTGGCCATTTTCTTTAAATGCAGCCGCGTTTCTATAGGCAGCTTCGTAATTCTCACTTCCTTCGAAACGTAAAAAATAGCTTGGTAAATTTTGATAATACGCGGGATCCGGATTTTTGCCGCCACCATCGTAAGAAACCTGATCATTAAATCGCACTCGATTCGTACCTCCGTAATCGATTCTCGTATTGCCAAAACTCCCAAATTGATAGGCAAGATTGGTTTGAATTTTTGTCTTTTCTGAAAAATTCCAAAAATGATTCAGCATAAAGATTGGTTCTTTTACACGCCGCTGCCTGGAATTTCTAATTTCATCTTCTTGCAAACCCCAATAGCTATTATATTCTCTTCCTTTTAATTCGAAAACTTCATCGGTTATCGCAGCCGATTTACCACGAATATTAGGTGTGTAAATCCCGCTGAAATTCAGGCTATGCTTATCGCCTATTTTCTTTTCTACGGAGAGGAAAATGGATTTTGCATCGTAAGTGGTTCCTTCAATATATCCTTCTTCAGCAAATCTTCCTGAAATCGAGATTGTATAAAACCAATCATTTTTTTGTTCTCCAGAACTATAAGTCGCCATGATTCTGGAACGGTAACTTCTGTTGGCTGCAGAAAGTGAAAGCTTACCACCTTTCGAGAATTTGGAAGCTCGCATTACAAAATTTGTGGATCCCGCCAAACTTCCGAAGTTATTATCCACAGTACTTACCGCAAAATTAAAATCCTGATTGCGCTGCACATCGTTCAACCCGCCCCAATTACTCCATTGCGGCCTGCCGTTTTGCGTTTTATTTAAAGGAATGCCATTGATCATTACTGTCCCGTGCTGGCTATCATACCCACGCGGTTTAAAATAAGTCTGACTAAAATCGTAAGCGGCTGCGTTTAAAAACACATCTTTCCCTGCATTTAAAATTGAAGAAAAACCGGCATCAATCTGGTCGTCATCCAATTCGTTTTCGCTAAGATTAACACTTCCTAATTGCGCTTGCTGTTGAGTTATATCGGGTACTAAGCTGATGACTCCTAAATTTAAAGTCGGCTGATCTACAAGAATAGGAAGTCTTAGCGACTGAAAACCCAATTTAGAAATATGCAATATATAATTTCCCATTTCTAAATTTTTAAAGTTTAAATTGAATTCTCCGCTAGCATTACTTCGAACTTCTAAAAATTGATTGTCTAAACGAATCGCAACGCCACCAACTACATTTTGGGCATTAGCGTGAATTATTTTTCCTGAAATTATTATTTCCTGAGCCTGAAGAAAGCCGACAGAAAACACCATCACCCAAACAAAAACCACACTACGCATTGATAGCCAATTACTTATATTCGTTAAATTAGTAAATTATATACTAAACCGTATTTAATATTGTTATTTTAACATTGATTTCTGATATCTTATAAAGTTGAAAATGAAACTAATACACTATATATTTCTATTTTTCTGCGGAAATTTGATCGCGCAAGATCAAGCTACCTATGAAGTTTTAACCATAGCATTTTATAATACTGAAAACCTATTTGATACTGAAAATGATAATTTCACATTTGATGATGACCGTACACCTGAAGGTAAAGATGCGTGGACTGAAGTAAAATATCAGCTAAAATTGAATAATATCGGCCGGGTTCTTTCTGAAATCGGTGCAGAAATCTCTAGCAATAGTCCAGAAATTATTGGTTTATGTGAAATAGAAAATTATACTGTTCTTGAAGATTTATTGAATACAGAGCCACTTCGTAATAAAGATTATAAAATTATCCATTACGATTCGCCAGATCGCCGTGGAATAGATAATGCTTTACTCTATAACACACGTGTATTCAAGCCGAATTCTTCTAAACCTATTCAGATATTAATAGAAAAGAATGGAAAAAGAATTTATACGAGAGATATATTGGTCTGTACAGGGAAGATTGAAGATGAAAATTTCGCCTTTCTAGTAAACCATTGGCCTTCCCGAAGTGGTGGTGAAAAAAAGAGTCGAAATTATCGAAAAGTTGCTGCAATAACGAATCGCAAGATATGCGATTCACTTTGGGCAATTGACTCGGCTTTTAAAATTATTAATATGGGAGATTTTAACGATGATCCCAAAAATAGTAATGTAAGGACTATTCTCAACAATTCAGCAAAACCAAATCTATTTGAATTCTACAATCCAATGTTGAAATTATATAAAAAAGGAATCGGAAGTTTAGCTTTTAGAGATAATTGGAATCTATTCGATCAGATTCTAATTTCGGGAGCAATGAAAAGTAAGGATTATGAACATTTTCAATACTACAAAGCCGGAATTTTCAAAAAGGATTATCTGGTTACTTCAAGCGGACAGTATAAAGGATATCCCTTCCGAAGTTATGGTTATAATGGCTATTTAGGTGGTTTTAGTGATCATTTTCCTGTATATCTACACCTTATTAAAAAGAAAAATCCTCGCTAAAAGCGAGGATTTTCAATACTTATAAACTTCAATTTTGTTTTACGATAACCATGCAGTCCATGGAATTCTTGATAAAAGTACCAATAATGCAATCGTATAAAATATCGCTAAAGTTTTAAATTTTGGTGTTGATGTAAGTTTCTTCTTGTGTTTAGAGTATCCTACGGTGATTAAAACTATAGCAATAATCATCATAAGTGGATGTTCTAGATTATACAATCTTAGAACGGGATCACCCATAATTTCACTTACCGATACCTTATCTGAAAACCATACTGTTTTATCTGAAACAACAAACAATACGATACCAATAAGTAATTGAATATGAGAGACGATAAGCGTAAATAGTGAAATTCGAAAGTTTCCGGCACTATATTCTTTACCTGAAACCCAGCCAATGATAGCGCTAACAGCAGCTACGGTTAGCATAATTACAACTAGATAAGCCCAGTAAGAATGTATAAATTGAACAGTTTGGTACATAAGAAATATCTTTTTTACAAAAATAGGTTATTCCCAACGATTTTCTGCATCACTACCTCCCCAAATAAGAGTTGCAAGATATGGATTATCTATAAATGGATTACGATTACCTTGTGCAGCTTCGATTACATTATTTCTTTGCATTTCGAATTCTGATACAGGATCTTCTCTATTCCATTTAAGGAAAAGATCTAAGTTTCCTACAGTTTCAATATTTTCACCATAACGAATATTTAGATAGAAGACCATTCGAGCAACATCACCTTTCCACTCATCGCCAGGATACCACTGATTACTGCCAACAAGTTGATATTCACCGCTACCATCTACAAATGGATAATTGGATCTTTCGCTATTCACTCCATCATCGATAGCTCTTAAGTGGTGCAAGTCTGTAACAGCGTCTTCAGCTGATAATTTAGATTGCGGATAAATATGTTCTGTATTAAAAGTTTGTGGTGAATATGAATTACTCCCTGAAGTATATTCTTCCCAATATCTAGTTTCTCCTGAATACATTAAAACAACATTGTCCGGATTATCTGAATCGGCATCTGCATCGTAGAGATAGTCGTGACGATCTGTATAAACCAAAATATTGGTATGCTTAGCTACTGTAAAATTAGAAAGAGCTAATTGCAAAAACTCTGAATTTTCGGCAAAAGTCATGTTTTGATAGTAATCCTGAATATCGTTAGGGATACTAAAAGCAATAGGATTTACTACCTGAACTGTAACAGTTGCAATACTGCAAGATGCTTCAGGTTGATCATCATCACATAGTGAATACTCAAAACTATCTTCTCCGGTAAATCCGCTAGAAGGAGTATAAGTTACGGTACCATCTTCGTTTAAAGTTACAGTTCCCTGTGTACCTGAATTGTTTACACTAGTTATTTCTGCACTATCAATAACGTTATCATTAGCTAAAAGATCATCCAAAATAGTTTGGGAATTATTGGTATTTACTATTACTGTATCATCTTCTGCAGTTGGATTACCTTCATCAACTACTGTAACTGTAATTATAGCAGTATCGCAAGAGGTTTCCTCATCATCATTGCAAATTGTATAGGTAAAAGTATCTATTCCTGCATAACCTTCTATTGGAACGTAAACAATATTATTATCTTCATTAATAGTTACCGTAGCATTACCGCTTTCTGAATTGACTGATGTAATTACTGCACCCCCAATAAGACTGTCGTTATCTCCATAATTACGAATTAGTAAGATCTCATCCTCATCTATTTCATAAGAGTCATCATTTGCAATTGGCGGTCCTGGTTGATCTACCTGTACAGTCACAGTAGCTTCAGAGCATCTATCGGAATCGCCAGGTACACAAAGTGAATACATAAAAGTATCTTCACCCTGAAAATCTGTAGACGGTATGTATGTATATGTACCATCACGATTATCGATTATACTTCCATCTTCGCTACTTTCTGAATCTATAGAAAAAATACGAGCATTATCTACAACTTCATCATTTTGTAAAAGATCATCTGTATCAAAAGTAAGCTCTTCATTTTCTATAGTTCTCAATTCGTCATCTACCGCAATCGGATCATCTGCTTGAGGGTTTACGGGATTATCTTGAGAACTGTCATCGCTACTACACCCAAGGATAAAATTTCCTAAAATGAATGCTAAAAGGATATTCTTCTTCATTAAATCTGATTTTTAATTCTAATTTGAATCTTGTAAAAGTAATAATCAAAAATAAAACCTTCTGCTAAAGTACAGAAGGTTTTATTATCATATTGAATAAGAGCAGGTTATTCGTTCAGCACCCAACTTCCATCTTCAACTTTTATCACACTAAGGCTATTAGTAGTGTTAGATCCGTTGTAAACTGCGTATGTTACAATATATTTCTGGCCAACCGCTGCGCTAGGATTGATATCGTTTAGTAGGATATTTACAGCTTCCAAAATCATATCAGGACTCCAATAATTATCATTATCAGACCTGGTATCGAAATTACTGTAACGTAACATACTACTAGCAGGGGTAGGATAAGTATCTTCCAAAGCTGTAGCAATAGTTACATAATCATCCCCTGTTAAAGAATATCTTATGGTGTTATCAGGAACCCACAAACCATCATTTAGTCCAAACTTCAAAGAACTTGTTCTAGTAGAAGGAATCAGACTAAATTCTCCATCTTCAAAAATATAATTTACATATTCTGTTGATGTTTCTCCTGAACTATATAAATCATAAGCAACAGCTGTAATGTCTCCTTCTTCTGCATAAGGAAATTGCATACCCAAATAAATACCTATTCTATATAAAGCTTGATCTTCATTAGAGAAATTTGGATAGCTTTGTCCTAATGCCTCATAATCTTCCATAGCTAATGTAAAAGGCATTCCCCAGCTACCATTTGTGAAAGCAAAAACTTCTGTGGTAGTAATTGTAGATACAGATGCATTTAAATCTAACTCATAATCACCATCCACTTTAACAACATTGATAACCTCTGAACCTGCCGCACCTGTATAAACAGCGTAAGTAACTGCAAATTGAGTTCCTTCAGATGCATCTGGGAATTTTGAATCCAAGAGAAAGTTTATAGCTTCAAGAATCATGGCTTCCGTCCATGCTGAAGCATTTCCGTCTCTTCTTTCGAAATTACTGTATTGAGCTGCACTAGAAGCTGGCTGTGGGAATTCTTCAGCAAATTCATTTCCTATTTCATCGAAATCTGCAGCAGAAACTTCATAAGATGTTCCTCCAAATGCCACATAAGCATTCCCATTAAATTGAACAGTCATACTCTCTGTACCAGCACTTCCATCATAAACAGCATAAGAAACATTGTAAATCTGGTTTGTTACATCATCGAAATTATCATCTAAAACAACATTGATTGCTTCAAGAATCATATCATTGCTCCAATAGGCATCTCGATCTTCACGCCTATCAAAATTACTATACTGAGCAGCACTAGATGCTTCATCAGGGTAGGTTTCTCCTAAATTATCACCAATTAGATCAAAATCTTCAGCAGTAATTGCATATGGGATTTCTTCTGCAACTGTTTCGTACATTAGATTTATATAGTCACCATTATCTGCTTGTGGAAATACAGTTTCTAATACATCGTATATTTGAGATGTACCTGTAAAATAATCAACATCCAATCCAGCTTCGTTATAATCATCAGAAGTTACTTCATAATCTTCTACACGAATAGGATCATAAATATCGAATGTTACGTTGATAGAAGAACCTTCACCGTAAAATGGATATTGCGCATCAAGAAAATCAGGAATTAAAGTTCGTGCATCTTCCTCACTATTGAAGTTAGGAAAACTACTACCTAATGATTCATAATCATCTTCTGTAAGGGTATATGATTTATCAGCCAATGCACCACTACCGTCAATTTCATCGTTAATATCATCGTGGATATCTTCCATAGGCTCACAGCCAATGAATGATAATCCAAGAAAAAGAATTAGTATGTAATAAATATTTTTCATCTTCTATTTTTTAGAATTTAATTTTTGCACCTACACTATACGTACGCCCAAAACCGTACCATACATTAGAATCAACTAACCCATTGTAATCTGGATCTTTCACATTTCCTTCTCTAGCATCAGAAATATACTGAGTATCTAGTACGTTGAATACGTTTGCATTTAAAGTTGCTTCAAAAGATCCAAATTGGAAATTATGAGTTAAACCTAAGTCTAACAATCCTACATCTGGTAATTCAAAAGGTGCAGGTATATCATTGGAATCTCTTACAGTAGGATCAAAGTCTGCAAAATATCTATCATAGTATGTAAAATCACCTCTAATAAAAGTTCCAGGGAAAGCCTCATAATTTAGTCCCAATGCCGCAGTCGTTTGTGCAGAGTTACCAACTTCGACACCATCAATGGCTACATTAATCGTACCTAATACAGTAGTTCCATCTTCGGCTAGAACATCTACATTATCAACGTTGTTATCCCATTTCCAATCACCAAGAGACATCATACCAGTAACGTTAAGTCTTTCGGTTGCTTTGTATTGAAACTCTAATTCTATACCTTGGTGAAGCGCATCTACACCCAAAATATTAGCAAAGATTTGCTGATTCCCCTGAATAAAAGATCTTGCTAATGTTTTATCCTTCCAAATTGTGCGATAAAGGTTAAAATCGATTCTTAGATTTTGAGTTCTAAACCCATATCCTAATTCGGCACTAAAAATCTTTTGGTTTTCTGCATCTTCATTTGCTATATTTTTATTATTCAAGAATACTGTATTGAAAAATGGAGCTCTTTCAAAATAGCCGACATTAGCAAAAATATTATGGTTATCATCTAAATTATAGTTAGCGCCTCCCTTAGCACCATATGCAAAAAAGTTTATCCAATCGGTCTCTTTTTCATCTCCTGAATATTGAAAATAATCTTTTCTTTTATAAGATGTATTAGATGCACTAACCGAAAGGAATCCAGAGATATTATCATCAGAATATTCTGCCTGGGCGAATCCACCTTCCCATAGAACTAATCCATCGTTGTAATAATTAATTTTATCGCCGCTTCTTGTTAGCCTATTTGGATCATTAACATTACTGTCATCCGCCCAATATTGTCCTCCTAAAAGATCTTTCACTTCTTGGAAATGTTCGCCTTTATAATACCTTAAATCTATTCCTCCTAACAGTTCCCATCCTTCTCCTACTTCTGTAGAAACAGTTGAAAGAAGCCCTGTCCAAAAATGATCGTTTCTTGAATCATATAGGATAGTTTGAGAACCATCTGCACCGTTAGCGGCGTTTTCATCTACCACGCGATCTAAATTCAATGGTTGGTACGGAGCAGACCTATAATCTGAATCAACACTTCGAAGATCCGCATTACCAGTATAACCACCACCACCACCAGTACCAAAAGATACGTAAGCTGCTGTCGATAATTCTGTTCTATCACTAATATCCCAATAGTGATTTAAAGATATTTGTGGCTTGTGATAAAAGTTATCTTGCACATTAACTACTTGACCATTGCGGTAACCCCAGTCTCCATTAAATTTAATATCTCTGTCGCTTCTCTTGTAATCTTCGATAGTATGTAGCGTTTCTCTCTGACCGTGACGTTGCGGTGCTCCAAAGGCAGTTAAAGAAAGTTCATGATTTTCATTTATTTCCTTTGCAATATTTAAAAAGTAGTTATAGCCTTCAAATTCAAGACCATCAGCAAATCTTCTACCGCTAGTTTTTGATGCAGAAATTGTAGCTGCCCAGCCATTTTCCGATTTACCAGTAGATACTGTAGCTCCAAATTTTTGAAGACCATCATTACCTGTAGAAGCGATAACACTACCGCCCATCTCGGCATCTGTAGATTTTGTAACAATGTTTATTGTTCCACCAATAGACGGTACAGCAACTTTAGCAGCCCCTAAACCTCTTTGTGTTTGCATTGTTTTAGTAACATCTGTAAGCCCTGCCCAGTTACTCCAGTAAACACGACCACTTTCCATGTCGTTTACAGGCACCCCATTGATCATTACAGCAATATTCTCTGAGTTGAATCCCCGCATTCTGATATCAGCATCTCCGAATCCACCACCTTGTTTCGTAACGTAGATACCCGGTGTACTTTTAAGAATTTCAGGAAATTCCTGGTTTCCTAATTTAGTTTCAATCGTCTCAGCTTTTACAGTTGATACTGCAACAGGTGTTTTTCTATCAATTGCTAAAGAAAAACTAGTAATTACAATTTCATCTAAAGCATTATCATCTCCAACAAGAATTATATCTCCCAAATCTTGAGAACCTCCTGAAAGACTGAATTGAACTTGCTTAGATTTGTAACCTACAAAACTGATTTTTAAAGTCCCTGTAGAGCTATTAACATCCAAAGAGAAGTTCCCATCAAAATCTGTAGTTGTACCTTTCTTTGATCCTACAACCATTACGTTCGCTCCCGGAAGTGGACCAACCATTTCAGAATCTATCACCGTACCAGTGATAGTCCCTTGAGCAAAAATTCCTGTCGTAAAAAACAGAATTAATAAGGTAATTAATTTCCTCATGTGTAAAATTTGTTTGATTTGATTTTAGTTCGCCGCAAAAAAAGTTAATAAAACTGTTTTTAACGTTAACGCAAGGTTAACAAATAATTGTTATACTCTAGCAATCAGAAGTTACCTTTAACAAAAAAGCCCCCTAAAAATAGGGGGCCCTTGAATTTATATGGTTAGATACTTATTAGAAATTGTATTTCACAGCAATGTTCCATGTAGTACCATTACCGAAAAAGTACCCATAATTATCTTTTTGAGTGATATATTCATGATCAAGTAGATTGTAAATGTTACCTATCAATTGAATATCATTTTCTCCCAGATCAAATGTATAGCTTGCTCCAATATCGAATAATGAATACGAATTTAATTGTTCTGGTTGGTATGTATCTCCTGCCAAAGAAGTTTCAGCTACATCTTCTACTTCAACCAATCCATATAAATTATCGTAATAATTCCAATTGGCTGATAACGAAAGTTTTCTTGAGATCACGTCGTAATCTATTCCTAAACCTGCTGAATTTTGAGGCGCACCACCTACCTTAGTTCCTGAAAGATCTACATCTAGCTGGTCTACGAATTCGGAGTTGTCATTATTACGGATTCTAACTGGCGAAGAACCATCATATTCCCAATTACCAGTTGTAGCATATCCACGGATAGTTAAATCCATAATAGGTCTCCATTTTAAATCGATTTCCAAACCTTTGTGAAGTTGTGAAATATCAGAGAATAAGAATGCTGCATTTTCAACATTAGCGCCGTTTCCTGTATAGTTACCTGAAAAATTTAAGAATCGATTTTCCCATTTTGTATAGTATGCATTGAAATTAGCTGAAAAACTACCGCTTTCAAAAGCATAACCGGCTTCAAAACCTGTGATTTCTTCATTATCTACTTCTGGATCTGCAAAAGCAGTATTATCACTATAGCTTGGGAAGATATTATCCAAGAAAGGTTGTCTAGAATATTTACCTACATTACCGAAAATAGTATTGCCTTCTACAAATGTAAATGAAGCACCTGCTTTTAAATTGTAACCAAATTTATTTTCAGTTTCAGACTCTCTTTCACCTTCAAAATTTCCTCTATCGTAACGCTTGTAAGATTGGTTAGAGATTGCTCCTTGAGCGAAAACAGAAAATATATCGTTAGCATACTCAATTTGACTAAAGCCACCTTGATAATTAATGTCCTCTGAATAGTCATAATCGATACGCTCTCCTTCATCTGCAAAATCGAATAACGCACTCCATGGATCTGCATCGAAAGTCGCAGTTACTGTATTATTAGGGTTTCCTCCGAAATCTTCTCTAACTCCGTTTAATCCAAGCGGATCTACGATTTGACGAAAGTGATCTCCCTTATAAAATCTGATGTCTGCACCGGCATTTATAGTGATATTTTCTAAACCTGTAAATTCGTAATTTGTTACGCCACCATACCAGGCATGGTTATTCACAGAACCTCTAATAAGAGTTCCGTTACTTCCTGATTGAAATCCATCTTCTACATCTATATTAGATCCGTTTACGATATAATCCCAATCTACTAAACCATTTCTAGTATAAGCACCTTCTGGAGAAGAATCGATACCATTATCAACCTTTCCGAGTCCATTACCATAGGTTCCTGTTCCACCTCCGCGACCAAAAGATGCATACATTACTGTAGATAGATTTGAAACTTCACTCATATCCCAATCCCAGTTTAAATTGACAACTGGTTTATGATAATAATTTCTTCTATAGGACAAATACTCACCGTCTCTAAATCCGTAATTATTATTGTATTTTAAACCATATTGATCATAAAGTTCCGCATCTTTAGAAAAGTTTTGATCGTGCCATTGTGGAGCCCCGGTAACTAAGAAATTAAACGTATGATCTCCTGCCTCTTTTCCTACTGAGAAAAAGTAGTTTTGACCTTCCCCTTTTGTTCCATTAGCCCATTTACTATGAGCTCTCCAATAATCCACTAAGAATGAGAATCCCCAGCCATTTTCGTTAACTCCCGTATCATAGGAAGCAGTTCCTTTTACGTAGCTACCATTACCAACCATAAAGCGAGCAAATCCACCTTCAGTTTTATTAGTTGCTTTCGTTACAATATTTACTGTTCCACCAACAGATGATATTGCTAATTTTGAAGATCCCAGACCTCTTTGCACCTGTACTGCATTTGCAATATCAGTTATACCTTGCCAGTTAGACCAGTACATGTTACCATCTTCCATACCGTTAATAGGCTGACCATTTAAAAGGAATGCAGTATTACTTTGATCGAAACCACGAACAAACATTTCTGAATCTCCAAAACCACCAGATTCAGCAGTAACATATACGTTTGGAGTGTTTTTCAATACTTGTGGAAACTCTACGTTTCCTGTAGCTCTTTTCTGAATTTCAGATTTTGTAATAGTTGAAACAGCGATAGGTGTTTTTCTATCGTCTTCTAAATCGATAATACCAGATCCTATTACAACCACTTCAGATAATGCATCAGCATCAGAAGTAAGCATAATATCTCCAAGATCTTGAGTTCCTCGGCTAAGATCGAACTTGATATCTTTTCTTTCGAATCCAACGAATGTTACTCTAACGGTTCCTGAAGACTTTTGGGCCTCCAAAGTAAAATTACCATCGAAATCTGTAGTGGTACCGGTATTAGTTCCCACGATCATAACATTTGCACCGGGTAGCGGTGCATTCATTTCAGCGTCCATTACCGTACCGGTAATAGTTCCCTGAGCAAAGATTGTTGCTGTAAAAAGCAACATAAGTAGGGTAATTAATTTCCTCATCAGTAAGTTTAATTTGTTTTAATTCCTATTTTTTGCAAATGAAAAAAAATCCAAACATTGCAAGTTTAACCCAATGTTAAGAAGGATAGTTTTAACAATTTCGGGCGAAATTAGAACAATTTAACTGGTAAAAAAATATGCTATTGCAACGCAAAGGTTATAGTTAACAAAGTCTTAATTTTAACACTTGATTTCTATAATAGAATAAAAAAGCACCCTTATAAAAGAGTGCTTTTTATCAAATACTTTAAAAATAGTTTATCTATTTCGCTAGAAAAACCTTTAATAGATTACGTGTAGAAGAATCATGATTTTCGATTTCTTTGCTATCTATATCTTTCAGAATATTACTAGCTAATTGCTTACCTAGTTCTACTCCCCATTGATCGTAACTAAAAATGTTCCAAATGATACCCTGCACAAAAATTTTGTGCTCGTACATCGCTACGAGTTTACCTAGACTCTCTGGAGTAAGCTTATCGATAAGGAAAGAAGTTGTTGGTTTGTCTCCATCAAATAATTTGAATGGAAGCAATTCTTTAATTTCTTCTTCGCTCATGCCTTTAGAAGTAAGTTCTTCTCTAACTTCATCTTCAGTTTTACCTTGCAGTAAAGCTTCGGTCTGCGCAAAGAAGTTTGCCATCAATTTTTTGTGATGATCTTTATCATCAAACAAAGAAATTTTATAACCAATAAAATCGGCTGGAATTAATTTAGTTCCCTGATGAATCAACTGGAAGAACGCATGCTGAGAATTTGTTCCGGGCTCTCCCCAAATTATCGAACCTGTTTGATAATCTACCTTATCACCGTTACGATCAGTACTTTTACCGTTACTTTCCATAACCGCCTGTTGCAGATACGCTGGTAATCGGTGCAGATATTGTGAGTAAGGAATCACTGCTTCACTTTCTGCCTTATAAAAGTTGTTATACCATACACTTAAAAGACCAGCAAGAACAGGTATGTTATTTTCGAATTCAGTTTCTTTAAAATGCTTGTCCATTTTTTGAGCTCCACTTAGCATCGCATCAAAATTAGGATATCCGATAGCTAAACTAATCGATAATCCAACCGCACTCCATAAAGAGAAACGACCACCAACCCAATCCCACATTGGGAAAATATTGTCTTCATCAATTCCGAACTCTTTTACTTTTTCTACATTACTAGAAACTGCTATAAAATGTTTAGAAACCGAGCCTTCAGGAGCGGTTTTCATAAACCAGTTTCTAATAGTAGTTGAATTGCTTAATGTTTCTTGAGTAGTAAAGGATTTAGAAACAATAACAAATAGTGTAGTTTCAGGATTAAGATCCTTAATTGTTTCGTGAACGTGATCACCATCTACATTCGAAACGAAATGTACATTTAAGTGATTTTTATAAAACTCTAATGCTTCAGTAACCATTACTGGACCCAGATCTGAACCACCAATACCAATATTTACAACATCAGTAAAGCTCTTTCCGGTGAATCCTTTTCTGATACCTTGAATAATTTCCGAAGAAAAAGCTTTAATCTTAGCTTTAACTTCTTCAACTTCATTAATTACATTTTCGCCATCAACTTTAACCTCAGCATTTTTAGAAGCGCGCAATGCGGTATGCAATACTGGTCTTCCTTCTGTTTGGTTTATAGCCTCTCCTCCAAAATAAGCATCCATTGCTTCTTTAAGTCCGCATTCTTCAGCAAGATCAATAAGAAGTGATTTAGTTTCTTCTGTAATTTTATTTTTACTGAAATCTACGTAAAAGTCGCTCCACTTTACGGTGAATTTAGAAGCTCTATCCTGATCTTTTTCAAATAAAGATTTTAAAGACTGATCTTTTGTCTCTGCATAATGAGACGCTAATTTTTTCCAGGCTTCTGTTGTAGTTGGATTAATGTTTTTCATTTTTCTGGTTTTTTGGTATCAGACGATTATATCCTAAAATAATAATTCTAACCGCCAGAAACTTATTTTTAGATCTTTTTATAAGAAATATTATCTAATTCTTCTTTGAGCGGTGCTATAAATGCAAAATAGTCATCTTTCTTAGCACCCTCGATTTTTTTAGCTGTGGGTAAATTTTGACGATAAGGATCTACTTGCTTTCCGTTTACCCAAAATCTATAACATACATGTGGCCCAGTTGCAAGGCCGGTGCTACCCACAAAGCCAATTACATCACCCTGTTTTACGGCCTGTCCATTTCTTACATTCCGCTTGCTCATATGCAAATATTGGGTGGTGTATTTTTTATTGTGACGTACTTTTACATAATTACCATTTCCCGAAGTATAACTTGAGGCGATTACTGTACCATCTGCCGTTGTTGTAATTGGCGTTCCTGTTGGTGCTGCATAATCTGTCCCCAAATGTGCTTTCCAGCGTTTTTGTACAGGATGGAATCTCCTTTTTTGATATCTAGATGAAATTCGGCTATAGTTTAAAGGCGCTTTTAGGAAAAAGCTTTGTAGTGCTTTAGCATCTTCATCGTAAAAACTAGCTTGTCCTGTAAGAGAATCCGTTTCGTAACTAAAAGCATAAAATGGCCTGCCCGAATGTTTAAAAACTGCTGCATCTACACTTTCTACTCCTGCAAAGATCGTATCGTCGATATATTTTTCATTATATATCATTTTAAACTGATCTCCTTTTTGAAGTTTAAAGAAATCAATACTCCACTGATAAATATCAGATAATTGATATACCAAAAGATTGCTTAACCCCTGAGCTTGCATTGCTTCAGATAAGGATGAAGTTACCACTCCAGAAACTTCTCTTCTTTTTATTGAAACAGGCTTCTTCGCTGTAAAAGCTGAAATACTATCGCCCATATTCACAACCGTATAATCAATTTTATTATTTTGATAAATAAAATGAAGCGGCGTATGTGCTGAATCTTTTGCTTTTAAAATAACATATTTCTTTCCTGCAGTAATTCTCGCAGGATTAAAAGTATCTTTTACAGTCTGCGATATTTCGAAAACCTTTCCACGATCTACACCATGACGATCTAAAATGTATCCAAAATTATCTCCTCGCTCTATGGTATCTACAACCACATCGAAATCATCCAAAACAAAACCATATTCTTTTACAACAGGTTTAGGCTCTGATTTTTTAGTTTTTACTACTGCCTGATCTTTCGTATCTTCTCCACATCCTGCAAAAATTAATAATAGCAGGAATAAAAAACTAAATTTCTTCAATTCTTATTTTTAATTTTCAGTATTAAACATATTATTCACCCAATCTTTGCCCCATTCATTATGCTCATCTTCACTCCACAATTCAGGAAAAAATGATATTTTTTGAAATCCCGGTGGTAAAAATTCTTTCCAATTTGTTCCTCCGGTTGCTTTCACCGTTTTTTTCCCTTTATCTAAATATCTATGAGCAGCACCAATATGCATAAGCAACCAATTAACGTTTACACTGGTATCAAAAGTACGTAAAGCATTAATTAAATTTTGATTGTTTTTATCAGTTGGCGCTAAGTTCTGATAGCAATCGTAAAGTGTATTACCTTTAACTTCATTCGCAATTCTTAAAAATCGGGGCGTATATCTTTTTTCGAACTGCTTTAAGGTTAACGTTTTCTCGCCGGTTTTTAGGTCGATACCTCCTTTTTTCCAGTATATATTTTCAAATAATTCTTCTACGGAATTATCTAAATTGAACTTTTTTCTAATTTTATATTCTACCAGATTTTGAACCGGAGTCGCATAAAATTCGATCATCCTGAATTGCGCCGACTGAAAACCGCTTGCCGGCAGCAAAGCCATCCTAAATTTTAGAAACTGCTCTCGCTCCATTCCTTTAATCATTACATCAAAAGAATTGATAAGCACTCTAAAATAACGATTCATCCTATTTAGCTTTTCCACAAAATACGTAGCAGTTAAATTAGGGTTATCGATTACCTGCTTTTGCTCGTGGATAATCAGCTTAAAGTATAACTCGGTTATTTGATGGTAGGTAATAAAAATTTCTTCGTCGGGAAAATGAGTTGCCGGTTTTTGCAAGCTCAAAAGTGTATCCAGATTTATATAATCCCAGTATGTTAAATAACGATCGTAAAGTAGACCGTCTAAATAAGAACCCATATCCTGACCAGAATTTTTGAATTTTTCTTCAAGTAATTCTATTCTTTCGGCTATTTCGGGTTTAATTTCCATGCTAATCTACAATAATCCTGAAGGGATATTTTAGACCTTTGTAAGCTTCAAGATCTGCATCTAAAGATCCTACCGCCAGATTGGCTTCGATTTTTAAAGGCACTTTGTTTTTATCGTCGCTTACCCAAAAAGTAAGACTTTCTTTCTCTTTAAAAACTCTACCTGCCATTACATAAGGCCTAAACTTAAGCGCGTTTATTTTTCCAAATTTTGTTTTTATACTTTCCCGACCTAAAAATTTCACCTTAAAATCCATATTTTCATCATCAATGAAAAGATTTAGATGAAGTTCGTAACCGGGCTGCAGCGCCTCCTCATTTATGTTGCTGCGAATATAGTAAAATGCCGACAACATATCATGGATATTTTCCTTTGTAGAATAGGTCTTTTTCTTATTGTGCTTTTTATCATATACATAGGCTGTATTGGCCTTTTGGTCAAAATTGATCTCCAGATCTTTAGTGTGCCCACCTTCGTCGATTTTACGAATAAATTTTAATGGTTTACCCGTTTTACGGTCTATATAAGTTTCGTAATTATCGTCTACTTTAAAAAACCAATGCATCATTCCGGTAGATTTTCCTGTACCAACAATATGGTAAACCGGTGTACTACTTAAATAATCTTCGCTAACCTGAAGCTCTGCATAGCTGGCATTAAAAGGACCGTAATGAATTCTGAATTTAAACCATTCTCCGGCATCGTAAGCAGTTTGTGCTTCATGCGAAGAAAGTGCTACAAAAAAGAGGAATATCGTAATTGTAAGTTTTTTAATCATCGGTTTAGATTTGAAATAGTTTCATTTTAAATGACTAACTGTTACGAAAAATACAATTACTATTCCAAAAGTATCAAAACAAAAAACCCCATCAAATTAATGACGAGGTTTTTTATCTTATTAACCAACTAAAACTTAAATTATGAAAAAACAAATTTGGTAACCACTCCAAAAATGCGAGCGCAAAATTCTGGATTTTCTTCCGTTAAAAAAAGTCGAAAATAAACTTTAACTAAATCATTGATTTTTAAATAAAGAAGACGCTTTTTAATTTCCTAAAAATCAATATTTTTCGATTAATTTAGTGTTCCCCTTAAATCTTGCTCTCTTTCTATTGCTTCAAAAAGAGCCTTAAAGTTTCCTTTACCAAAAGATTGTGCTCCTTTTCTCTGGATTATTTCAAAAAACATCGTTGGTCGATCTAGTACTGGTTTTGTAAAAATTTGCAGTAAATAACCTTCGTCATCTCTATCAATAAGCACACCTAGTTCCTTTAATGGCGCTAGCTCTTCATCTATTTCACCAACACGATCCAACACATCATCGTAGTAAGTTTCTGGAACATATAAAAATTCTACGCCACGATCTCGTAATGCAGTTACCGTTTCGATAATATTATCGGTAGCTAAAGCAATATGCTGCACTCCAGCACCATTATAAAAGTCGATATATTCTTCGATTTGCGACTTCTTTTTTCCTTCCGCAGGCTCGTTAATGGGGAATTTGATGCGACCATTTCCGTTACTCATAACTTTACTCATTAAAGCCGTATAATCGGTAGAGATATCTTTATCATCAAAACTAACCATCTGGGCAAAACCCATCACATTCGCATAAAACTCACACCATTTGTTCATCTCGTTCCATCCTACATTACCAACCATGTGATCGATATATTTCAAACCAACTTCAGAAGATTTGGCTTTAGTAGTATAAGTTCTATACCCTGGCATAAATACGCCCTGATAAGCTCCGCGCTCTACAAACAGGTGAACAGTTTCACCGTAAGTATGAATACCTGATATTACCACTTTACCGTGCTCGTCTTCTAACTCGTAAGGTTCCACGTAACTTTTTGCACCTCTAGATGTCGTTTCCTTATAACTTTTTGTCGCGTCGTCTACCCAAAGTGCTACAACCTTAACGCCATCACCATGTTTATCGATATGCGCATTAATCTCTCCGGAAGGTTGTAATGGCGATGTAAGTACAATTCTTATTTTCCCTTGCTGCATTACATAAGAAACGCTGTCTTTTCTTCCGGTTTCTAAACCAGAATAAGCTACCGGCTGAAATCCCCAAGCGTGTTGATAGTAATAGGCCGATTGCTTAGCGTTGCCAACATATAATTCAACAAAATCTGTCCCTAAAATTGGAAGAAAATCTTCTGCTTCAGGAATTACTTTTTCTAATTGTAAAGAGGAATTATCTTTAGACATATTTATATTTTCTTTATTTTTTTCTGAATAAATTTTAATCAAGCGTGAACTTGTTTACTCTGAATTCGATTACGCCGAATCCAAAGTCTACTTATCTTCTTTTTCTAACCAAGATCTATAATATGTTTCATCAGCGATTGCCATGGCGTCTTCGGTTAGTTTTAAAGGCTTAAAAGTATCTACCATCACAGCTAATTCTTCTGTTTCGGTTTTTCCGATGCTTCTTTCTACAGCTCCCGGATGCGGTCCATGCGGAATACCGGCAGGATGCAAGGAAATATGCCCTGCTTCAATATCATTTCTACTCATAAAATCGCCATCTACATAATAAAGTACCTCATCACTATCAATATTACTGTGGCTGTAAGGCGCAGGAATACTTTCTGGATGATAATCGTATTTTCGAGGGCAAAAACTACAAACCACAAATGCATCAGTTTCAAAAGTTTGGTGAACTGGTGGTGGCTGGTGAATTCTTCCTGTGATTGGTTCAAAATCATGAATCGAAAACGCATAAGGATAGTTATAACCATCGTAACCTATCACATCAAACGGATGTGAAGCATAAACGGTGTCGAAAATTTCTCCCTGCTTTTTAATTTTGATTAAAAAATCACCTTTTTCATTATTTGTTTCTAGCTCATAAGGTTGTCTTATATCTCTTTCGCAAAAAGGCGAATGTTCCAAAAGTTGTCCAAACCAGTTTCTGTATCTTTTTGGCGTATAGATTGGTCGCCTGGATTCTACGATAAATAATCTATTATTTTCATCTTCAAAATCCAATTTATAGATTGTTCCTCGTGGAATAAGTATATAGTCTCCGTACTTAAAATTAAGATTCCCTAAATGGGACCTTAATTTTCCGCTTCCTTTATGAATAAATATTAGCTCGTCGCTATCCGCATTTTTATAAAAATAATTATCAGTAGATTTTTGTGGTGCTGCCAGTATAATATCCACATCGGTATTAGTCAAAATAACCTTGCGACTTTTTAGATAATCAGCTTCTGGTTTCACCCGAAACCCTTTTAATCGGTAAGATTTTAAGTTATTCTCTTTGGCGATTTTAGGTTTCACGGAATATCCTGCTCCAACCTCTTTAACCTGAGTAGGTCGCTGTTCGTGGTAAGCAATAGAAGACATTCCATCGAAACCAATAGTTCCAAAAACCTGCTCGTAATAAAGATTACCATCTGGTTTTTTAAAAATCGTATGGCGTTTATGCGGAATCTTCCCCAATTTATGATAGAAAGGCATAGTCAAAGATTTAATTAAACGTTAGTTATCACTGTTGAAATTATAAAATTATCAACAAAATTGCCTAAAATTAGCTTATTGATAAATTTATATAAAAAAGAGCTATTATTTCTTAAATGAAACGTAAATATGAAAATCAATACCTTAATTAGCTTGTAAGATTTTATTCTAAATTCCGAATAACTTAAAAAGATTTTGAACATGGAGCGTGATATAAAGATTGGAATATTAGATCAATCAGTCGTTAGAACCAATGCGACACCAAGAGCAGCGGTTCAGGAAACTATTGATACTGCTATTTTTGCTGAAGATTTAGGTTTTCATCGTTTTTGGATTTCAGAACATCATAATTCCAAATTTATCGCTGGCTCTACTCCAGAGGTTCTTTTGGCAAGATTAGGTGCTGAAACTTCGAATATTAGATTGGGGAGCGGAGGAATAATGCTTCCTAACCATAGTGCTTTTAAAGTAGCCGAAAATTTTAGAATGTTGGAGGCTTTATATCCAGGAAGAATTGATCTGGGAATGGGACGTGCGCCAGGCGGAGACCAAACAAGTGCCAATCTTTTAAATCCTTCGAACACTTTTCAGGAAGAAGATTATATAAATCAGATTCAGCATATCAATCAATTTTTTAAAGACGATGCCAGGGTAAATTCAGGAGCAATTTATGCCGTTCCGCAGGTTGAAACAACACCACAGCAATGGATTTTAAGTAGTAGCGGTGGCAGCGCAAAAATTGCTGCAGATCTCGGACTAAATCTGGCCGTGGCAAAATTTATAAATGGGAGTATTTCTCCCAGCGTTGTGGAAACCTATCGTAAAAATTTTATTGCTACGGAAGATAAACCAGAGCCTAAGGCTTTAGTTTCTTCTTTTGTAATGTGCGGCGAAACCGAAGAAGAAGCAAACCAAATGCGAAAGTATATTGATTATATTTTGTTGCAATTTGACAAAGGTAATTATCAGGAACTTCCGGCATTTGAAGATATTAGAAATCATAATTTCACGTCGTTCGAAAAACAACGTTTGCATTATAATGCCGGCAGACTAATTTCTGGAACTCCCGATCGTGTAAGAGAGAAAATTAGTGCGCTTGCTAAAGATTTTGATGTAGATGAAGTGATTATTTCTACCATTAGTTTCGATAGAGACTTACGTTTTAGAAGTTTTGAGCTTGTTGCAGAAGCTTTTAATATGATTAATGTTGAAGTGTAATTACTTATAATGTTTAAACCTGGCTATTAAAATTAGAGTCAAAAAAGCCAAAGTATAAGCAAGCATATCCAACCAATCGAAAGAAGAACCCAAAATCATAGTTGTGGCTGTGGTTCTTTTTATGTTTAGAAGCTTTAAGATGTTTACATATTGCAGAAATTCGATAGTGTAAGCTAAAAATAATACGAATATGGCGAGTTTTATTCTGGAGATTTCTAAAAAGGATAGAAAGAAATAATAGATTAAAAATACTACAATATAATCGCCTAGCACATTTCTTATAAATCCACCATTTTCAAAGCCTGCGATTAGAACCTCTAAAGCAAACAGCATCGCTGCGATTAGCAAATATTTTCTCGAAATTCTAACTAAAACCAAAATCCTAAGCTAAAGAACCACTGCGACGAATTTACTTCAGGAGAGTAAGAATATTTTACTTCCATAGGACCCAAAAAGGTTTCTATACCGTAACCTAAAGCATAACCGGTATAATCTGGTAACGACAACCAGTTTCCGGTAGAAAATAAATCTTCCTCTACATTAGCAATATTAGTACTTAAAGTAATATGATTATTTTTAAAAAGTTCCACATCAACTTCAGCTAAACCTTTTATATAACTGTCGCCACCAATGCTTATAAAATCATAACCGTAAAACGGCACCATGTTATTAATAAAATTATTTCCGTAGCCGCCTAAAAGAAAATCCAATGTTTGCTGATTGCCCTTCCCTATTTTAAATCCTGCTTCAGAAAATAAACGAAAACTAACATTAGTGATTGGCGTAAACACATAACCAATTTTCCCCTTGGCAATCGAAAATTCGGTAAAATCGTCTGCAGATGAGAATGGATAAATATGAAAATCTCCATTAAAATAGATTCCTTTTTTTGGATAATATTTGTTATCGAAAGAATCATATTTTAAATATCCAAAAGCACTGTAATAATCGTTATTTTCAAACTCTGTTCCTTGTATATCTACTTCGGTCTCACTATTAATAGTTTCTGAAGATACTTTAATATACTTATGCTCGGCACCAATTCCTAAAGATGCAACCTGCTTAAAAAGTGTTTCTACATAAAATTGATTGGTAAAATCCTTAAGATCGATATCAATTTTATTGATATTTAATTGTTGCTGAGATATATCATCCTGAATAAGACTATAATTCACCCCGGTATCGAAAGTATTAAAACGCGATTTCACACCGATACTCCAATAATATCCCTTATCGATATAATACTGAAAGTTATACCGAAGATTTTCTCCAACAATTAAATCCATTGAAGTCACATCGTTAGTGAAAATCGAACTTTTTCGGGTTAAATTTACCAACGCCGCACTTTTGTAAAGATCGTCATAATGCAGGGCAAGCTTTAAATACGTTTTATTTTCACTTTCATCTAAACTAATATTCAACGCATACGACTCGTCTTCATCGGGGCTTAAAAAATAATTTATTTTATCAAAGTTTCCAGAGGCCGATAAGAAATCGATACTAGAATTAATTTCAGTAAGACTATAATTACCAGGGGTTGACAAACGCAAGCGTCCTAAGATGAAAGAACGGGGATAATTGGTGTTACCGGCAAGATCAATTCGGCTTAACTTTAAAGAATCCAGAGGTTTTCGTTTAAAAGGATGGTTGTGCTCACCTTGCTTTTTAGCCAATGCTTGTAATGCTTCAACTTGTCTTTCACCTGCAACTTTACCAGAATCGATAATTGCTTTACCTTCTTCAAAAGATAGAATCGAAAATTTACCAATATCAGGACGAATATAAATATCGGTCTTCGGAATTTTTTCCTTCATGTCGTTAATTGTCCTGAAGTTACTTACCTGCGTAAAAATATCGAACGCACCTTTTAAATCATTACGATTCATCAAAGAATCCTGAACATCTACACCGATAATAACATCGGCACCACGTCTTCGTAATTCTTCAACCGGATAATTATTGACCACCCCGCCATCGATCAATAGCCTGCCATTAATTTTTACCGGAGCAATTAATGACGGTATAGAGCCACTTGCTGCTACAGATTTTGCCAGCGATCCCCGATCTAAAATAACTTCTTCACCAGTTTCAATATCAGTGGCCACACAAAAAAATGGAATGGGTAATTTAGAAAAATCGGTTTTGTTATCCAGATGAACGGTTAAGCCAGACATCAAATTATAGATATTTTGTCCTTTACTTAAACCGGAAGGAAAACCAACCTTAAAATTATCAAAAGGAAGCGTTAGTGCATAACGTTCGGTATTTTCTTTTTCGTAGAAGGTCATTGCTGTTCTTGGAATCTCGTCCTGAATTAGCAAATTAAAATTGGTATGATTTACAATAGAATCCAGCTCGGTAGCTGTATATCCTGAAGCATACAAACCACCAACAATCGCCCCCATACTTGTACCGGCTATATAATCAATATGCACACCGGCATCTTCTATAACCTTTAACGCTCCAATATGAGCTAAGCCTTTTGCCCCTCCTCCGCTCAGCACTAGCCCTACTTTTAATTTTTCTTCTTGAGAAAAACTTAAAAGCGAACTACATAAGAGTAAAAGACAGAGGACGTTTTTCATTTTTAATCTGATGGTTCTGCGTGATAATAGTCGTAAACAATTTTAGCTTTAGCACTTCCCACAACATCGGCCAGTGATTTCTCTGGAGCTTCTTTGATACGTTTTAACGATCTGAAGCTTTTAAGTAATTCCACCACCGTTTTCTCTCCAATCCCTTTTATAGCTTCCAGCTCTGTATTTAACGCGGCTTTACTTCTTTTATTTCGGTGAAAGGTGATTCCGAATCTATGGGCCTCATCTCTTAATTGCTGAATAATCTTTAAGCTTTCCGATCTTTTATCCAAATACAATGGAATTGGATCGCCAGGATAAAATAGTTCTTCTAAACGTTTAGCAATACCTACAATGGCAATCTTACCTCGCAAGCCTAAAGTTTCTAAAGCTTTTACACCACTGCGAAGTTGTCCTTTCCCTCCATCGACAATAATTAATTGCGGTAATTCTTCACCTTCATTCAACAATCGCTTATAGCGTCTATAAACCACCTCTTCCATCGATGCGAAATCATCGGGCCCTTCAACAGTTTTGATATTAAATTTACGATAATCTTTTTTACTTGGTTTTCCGTTCTTAAAAACAACGCAGGCTGCTACGGGATTTGTTCCCTGGATGTTAGAGTTATCAAAGCATTCGATATGCCTTGGCTCCACATTTAGTCGAAGATCTTCTTTCATTTGTGCCATGATACGATTTACATGGCGATCTGGATCGACAATCTTCATTTGCTTAAATCGTTCCTGACGGAAATATTTAGCATTTCGCTGAGACAGTTCCACAATCTTACGCTTATCACCTAATTTAGGAATCGTAACTTTTACATCGTCGCCGGCATCAACTTTAAAAGGCACATAAATTTCAGGAGATTTAGAATTAAAACGCTGTCTAATTTCAGTAATACCAAGTTCTAATAATTCTTCATCGGTTTCATCCAACTTTTTCTTCATCTCTATAGTATGCGAACGGATAATCGATCCATGCATTAATTGAAGAAAATTCACGTAACCATAGCCTTCGTCACTAATTACAGAAAATACATCTACATTATTGATTTTGGGATTTACCACCGTAGATCTGGATTGATAGCCTTCTAAAACTTCAATCTTATTTTTTATTCGTTGCGCATCTTCAAACTCCATTTTCTCGGCATGCTCTTGCATTTGCTCTCGAAACTGATTTAATGAGTCTTTAAAGTTTCCTTTTACAATTTGGCGAATATGATCGATATTCCGATTGTATTCTGCTTCGCCCTGGTAGCCTTCACATGGGCCTTTGCAGTTACCCAAATGATATTCTAAACACAATTTAAATTTGTTATCTCTAATTTTATCTTCAGCAAGATCATAATTGCAGGTTCGCAGTTTATACAAGCCTTTAATTAAATCGAGTAACGTATTCACAGTCTTAAAACTGGTAAAAGGGCCGTAATATTCACTACCGTCTTTAACAAGTCTTCGGGTTGGAAATACTCTCGGAAAACGCTCGTTTTTAATACAAATCCAGGGATAGGTTTTATCATCTTTCAACAGCACATTAAAACGCGGCTGAAGTTTTTTAATGAGGTTGTTTTCTAATAATAATGCATCGGTTTCAGAAGAAACAACAATATGCCTAATCTCATGAATCTTTTTTACCATCACACCAATACGATGACTATCGTGACGTTTCGTAAAATAAGAAGTAACTCTTTTTTTAAGATTCTTAGCTTTACCCACATAAAGTATCTTCCCGTTTTTATCAAAATATTGATAAACGCCGGGACTATTTGGCAAAGTCTTTAATTGTACATCCAGAGCAGGTATTTCCATTACTTCAAATTTAAAATATCTTTAGGGCTAATTTGAATATTTTAGCTAAAATTTGCAGTAATTTTAGCAGCTTGTATCATACATTTATTATTTCTGAAATTCAACTGAATCTTAGAAATTAGCAGATTTAAAAGTATTTTATAATTCAGTAAATTTTTAAAACATTTATTTTGGCTATCTTGGAAATATGGGCGAAAGCAAAAAAATAACTATTGGTCGTTTTGATAAAGCAGATTTTCCTATTCTTGATCTTGAACAGATTTCAGTAAAAGTGGATACCGGTGCTTATACTTCTTCCATACATTGTGACGAAATTATTGAAAAAGATGATGTATTATATTGTAAATTTCTTGACGATGAGCATGATCAATATAATGGCAAAGAGTTCATTTTTAAGGATTACGAAATAATTTACGTTCGCAGTAGCAACGGCATAATCCAGAAACGTTACCAGATTGAATCTAAAATTAAGCTTTTTAATAAAATTTATAAAATTTCACTTTCTTTGTCCTCGCGCCAGGAAATGCGTTTCCCGGTTTTACTAGGGCGAAAATTCTTAAGCAGCAAGTTTATTGTAGACCCACAATTGATAGATTTATCATTTAACCAGCAACACCAAACAGATGAATATTAAAATCCTTTCCAGAAATTCACAACTTTACTCAACAAGACGACTTATCGAAGCCGCCCAGAAACGCAAACACACGGTAGAGGTCGTAGACCCTTTAAAGTGTGATATTGTGATTGAAAGGAGAAACCCGAATATTTATTATAAGGGTAATTATATAAAAGATGTAGATGCGATTATCCCGAGAATTGGTTCTTCGGTTACTTTTTATGGTACTGCCGTAGTTCGCCAATTCGAAATGATGGGTGCATTCACCACCACAGATAGTGAAGCTTTGGTACGAAGCCGTGATAAGCTTAGAAGTTTACAGGTTCTATCTAGAGCCAAAATAGGACTTCCTAAGACGGTTTTTACAAACTATTCTAGAGACGTTTCTGGTGTAATTAGCCAGGTTGGTGGGCCACCGTTAGTAATTAAACTTTTAGAAGGAACACAAGGTGTGGGTGTTGTTCTTGCTGAAACCAAAAATGCAGCAGAATCTGTTATTGAAGCGTTTAACGGTTTACAAGCTCGTGTAATTGTGCAAGAGTTTATTAAAGAAGCTAAAGGAGCAGATATTAGAGCTTTTGTAGTAGATGGTCACGTAGTTGGGGCTATGAAACGACAAGGTAAAGAAGGTGAATTCCGTTCTAACCTGCATCGTGGTGGTAGCGCAGAATCTATAGAACTTAGTGATGACGAAGAAATTGCTGCGGTAAAAGCTACCAAAGCAATGGGTCTTGGTGTTGCTGGTGTAGATATGTTACAAAGTTCCCGAGGACCGCTTATTCTTGAAGTGAATTCTTCTCCCGGCTTAGAAGGAATCGAAAAAGCTACCGGAAAAGACATTGCTAAAACTATTATTCGATATATCGAAAAACACGCCTAAACTTATTTATGCCTCAAATCACAAAAGATAACGTCCTGGAAATTCTGGGTAAAAAGATTTTACCCGGTAAAAGCGCTACGATTAACCTAAACATGGCTAAGCTCTATACCACAACATCGGTAGAAGTTCCCGTGATTATCGAGCGATCTAAAAATCCTGGCCCTGTTGTCTTAATTACTGCGGGGATTCATGGTGACGAATTAAACGGGGTAGAAATTGTACGCCAATTAATTAGCAAGGGCATTAATAAACCTACCTGCGGTACAACCATTTGCATTCCGGTTGTAAACGTATTTGGTTTTCTAAATATGGCGAGGGAATTTCCTGATGGGCGTGATCTAAATCGTATGTTCCCGGGAACGAAAAATGGTTCGCTAGCAGGAAGATTTGCTTTTCAGTTTGTGCAGGAAATTTTACCGATTGCCGATTTCTGTTTAGATTTTCATACCGGGGCGCTAGTAGATTTAACGTAGCTCAAATTCGAGTGAAAAAAGGCGACAAACAGAGTATAGAACTTGCTAATATTTTTAAAGCGCCATTTACGGTGGTTTCTACAACGATTACCAAGTCATATCGAGAAACCTGCTCGAAAATGGGAATTCCTATTTTACTTTTTGAAGGGGGTAAATCGCAGGACAGCAATAAAGATATTGCAAGACATGGCGTTGAAGGCACCATGAGAATACTGGATCACCTTAATATGCTGAAATCCAGATTTGACCTACCAGATGCGCATGCCGAGTCTATTTTAATTGAAAATACCTCCTGGATGCGTGCAAAATACAGCGGACTTCTACATCTAAAAGTTCCTTGTGGAAAACATGTTGAAAAAGGAGAATACATTGGCACCATTACCGATCCCTACGGTAAATTTAGGCATAAGATAAAATCCAGAAGTCAGGGTTATATTATTAATGTTAATGAAGCTCCAATAGTTTATCAAGGAGATGCCATTTTTCATGTTTCATCGGTGTCAAAAATTATAGATGAATAAGCACGAATTACGAAAAAAATACAAATCCTTACGATTAAAACTTTCTACGGAGGTTATTGAAGAACTCAGTTTAGAAATTGCCAACAATTTGCTGAAATTAGACATTTGGGAGAACGAATTTTACCATTTGTTTTTGAGCATTGCTGAACAGAAAGAAGTGGATACCGAATTCATCTTACATATTCTACAAGGGAAAGATAAGAATGTGGTGATTCCCAGAACTGATATTGAGCAAAACGCGCTGATTAATTATTTACTTACCGACACAACCAAAATCAAAAAAAATCGCTGGAATATCCCTGAACCTGTTGATGGTATTGAAATCACTCCAGATAAAATAGATGTCGTTTTTGTGCCGTTGCTAGCTTTCGATAAAACCGGACATCGAATTGGCTACGGAAAAGGATATTACGACAAGTTTTTAAGTTCTTGCAAAACCGATATTATTAAAATTGGGCTTTCTTTTTACGAAGCTGAAGATGCTTTTGAAGATGTTTATAACAGTGATATTCCGTTAGACTATTGCGTTACTCCGAAGCAGGTGTATAGCTTTTAGAGCATCGCATTTAGGATAGAGAATATAGATCGCTTCGCTTTTAGACTATAGAATTCTTCAATTTGAAAATGTGGTAATGTGACGATTTGATAATTGCTATTATTCTGTATCAATTTCTTTTTAGAAAAAAGGATACGGCAGAAGAAATCAGGATTGAAGTATCAATATAAATTTTTAATAAAGAATTGTTATCATTTTGACCCTGCCAGCCGGCAGGCAAGCTTGATTCCGCATCTCATAAGGCCGATAGCTGGCCGCTAAAAGCTTACGCTACTAAAACTAGCATTTCTGTAAACTGTGCTCAGTGCACTGTGTACTGCTAACTAAACTACTCTTTCTCTTCCTTCGGGAAAGCTCTTTTATTAAAAAGCAGCAATAAAACTACTCCAATACTTATCGAAGAATCTGCAATATTAAAAACAGGTTCGAAAAAGGTGAAAAATTTGCCACCCCAAAACGGAATCCAATCTGGCAAATATCCCTCATATAAAGGGAAATAAAGCATGTCTACCACTTTTCCGTGGAAAAGCGTACCATAGCCGCCGCCTTCAGGTAAAAACGTTGCTACTTTATTATAGCTATCGCTAAAAGTTATTCCGTAGAAAACAGAATCAATGATATTCCCAAAAGCACCGGCAAAAATTAAAGCAATAGAGGTTATCAAAATTCGGCTTCCATTTTTCTTAATAGAATCTACCAGCCAATAACCGATACCAAAAATTGCCACTAATCTAAATAAGGTAAGCGCAAGTTTGCCGTATTGACCGGGAATTTTAGTTCCCCAGGCCATCCCTTCATTTTCAACAAATAGAATACTAAACCAATCTAAGACCTTTACTTCTTCACCAAGCATAAAGCTGGTTTTTATATAAATCTTCGAAATTTGATCGATTAAAAGAACAATAAATATAATTAAGCCTGCTTTCTTTAAAGACATTTCTTTTTTTGTTAAAAACGCACCAAAAATAGTAATTATTTAGTTTTTCGCACGCTTATATCACCATTAATAGAAGTTAATTTAATTTGATGCATTCCGAAGAGATCTTTGGCGACTGAAACCTCACCATGTCGACTCTTAGCGTTTATTTCTCCAGAGATTACCTGCGCAGTAATATCTCCTTTATAGGTATTAACCGTGCAGTTTCCATCAAAGTTTTCCAAAATACAATATCCTCGCTGAAGATTGGCCGTAAAATTATCGAATTTGCCTTTCACAATGATCGAAGCTGAATTTGAGCTTATACTGACCTTTTTTCCTTCCGGTAAATAAAGATCAACTTCAAAAGAAAACACTTTGTGTGCACTCAGCTTATCAAAACCTCCAACTAAACGCTCTGGATATTGAGTTTCTAAAATCAAGATTCCGTTTTCAAGCTTTGTTCTTAATTGGATGTTGTTATAATACTCCCCTTCAGAATGGGTATTAAATTTTACTGTTTCTCGATCCTCACTATAAACATTGATTTTAAAAACCTCATCAGCCTCAAAGATAATTTCTTCAAAATCTGAGCTAAGAATATTTTGCGTGTCTTTTTGTGCAAAAAGAACACCATAGCTACTAAAAAAACATAGTGCTATTAAAACCACATATTTCTGTGAACGACTCATCAATTATAAAGCAACAAAAAACGCTCCCAAAATAAAAGGAGCGTTTTTTATTGATCTTATACAAAGATTATTTTTGCATGTTTTTAGCTTCGATGCTTAGTGTTGCGTGGGGCACTAACCTTAAGCGATCTTTATTAATTAACTTACCAGTTACACGGCAAATTCCGTAAGTTTTATTCTCTATTCGCGTTAAAGCGTTTTTAAGATCTCTTATAAACTTTTCCTGACGGATAGCTAATTGAGAGTTCGCTTCTTTGCTCATTGTTTCGCTACCTTCTTCAAAAGCTTTAAACGTAGGAGAGGTATCATCTGTACCGTTATTTCCATCGTTTTTATACGCATTTTGGTAGATCTCTAGTTGTTCTTTGGCTTTCGCGATTTTACCTTGAATTAGCTGCTTAAATTCAGCCAGGTCTGCATCGCTAAAACGCTCTTTTACATCGGTTGACATAGGCTCAGTTTTTTGTGATTAATAATTTAGTAGTAACATCATCAAATTCAACATCTACTCCATCGTTTACTACTTCTGCAAGTTCGAGTGCTGCAGTTAAAGTTTCAGTTTTGATATAGGTTATATTGTCATTAACGGCATCCTCGATAATACCGTCCTTTTGTAGGGTCACATTAATGGTGTCGGTTACTTCAAATCCACTATCTTTTCTCATATTCTGGATTCGATTAATCAATTCTCTAGCGACACCTTCTTTCTTTAATTCTTCAGAAATACTCACATCTAAAGCTACGGTTATATTTCCGCTGGAAGCTACCAACCAACCTTCGATATCCTGTGAACTTATTTCTACTTCACTAGCATCCAAAGTAATCAATTCTCCATTTACTTCAACAGCTATCTTTCCTTCTTTTTCGATGTGTGCAATATCTTCGGCCTGAAGCTGATTGATCTTCGCTACAACATGCTTCATTTCTTTTCCGAAACGAGGTCCTAAAACACGGAAATTCGGTTTTATTTGTTTCACTAAAATTCCTGAAGCATCATCGATAAGCTCTATTTCCTTTACATTCACTTCAGATTTGATTAGATCTTGAACGGCAAGAATTTCTTCTCCCTGTTGCTTATCTAATATCGGAATCATAATGCGTTGTAGTGGTTGTCTTACCTTAATCATTTCTTTTTTACGTAGCGATAGCACTAAGCTTGAAACAGTTTGTGCTTTCTCCATCTTACGCTCTAAAGATTTATCTACAAACTTCTCGTCGTAAATCGGGAACAAAGCAGTGTGAACTGAATCGTAATTTTCTTTATTACTAGTGCTGTTTAGATCTTTATACAAAGTATCCATAAAGAATGGCGCTACAGGAGCTCCAAGCTTCGCTACAGTTTCAAGACAAGTATATAAAGTTTGGTATGCTGAAATTTTATCCTGCTCGTAATCACCTTTCCAAAATCTTCTTCGGCTTAAACGTACAAACCAGTTACTAAGATTCTCCTGAACAAATTCTGAAATTGCTCTAGTTGCTCTAGTTGGCTCGTACTCTGCATAGAACTTATCTACTTTCGTTATAAGCGTATGTAGTTCTGAAAGAATCCAACGATCTATTTCTGGACGTTCTTCTAACGGAACATCGGCTTCTGCATACGTAAAGTTATCGATGTTTGCGTACAGCGTAAAGAACGAATACGTGTTATAAAGTGTTCCGAAAAATTTACGGCTTACCTCTCCTATTCCTTCAATATCAAACTTTAGGTTATCCCAAGGATTCGCATTGGCAATCATATACCAACGTGTCGCATCTGGACCGTAAGCGGCAAGTGTTTCAAAAGGATCTACTGCGTTACCAAGACGCTTAGACATTTTCTGCCCGTTTTTGTCTAAAACAAGTCCGTTTGAAACTACATTTTTATAAGCAACATCATCAAAAGTCATGGTTGCAATTGCATGTAAAGTATAGAACCAACCACGAGTTTGATCGACACCTTCTGCAATAAAATCGGCTTTACGCCAGTCTTTCTCTACTTTTTCTTTGTTTTCGAATGGGTAGTGCCATTGCGCATACGGCATAGAGCCAGAATCGAACCAAACGTCGATAAGATCGGCTTCACGCTTCATTGGATTTCCAGATTCAGAAACCAACGTAATTGTATCTACCACATTTTTATGAAGATCTACATTGGCGTAGTTCTCTTCACTCATATCACCGATTTTAAAATCGGAAAAAATATCTTTGTCCATCACTCCGGCTTCCACAGCTTTGGTGATTTCTATTTTTAATTCTTCAACAGAACCAATTATTTTTTCTTCTCTACCATCTTCGGTTCTCCAAATTGGTAGTGGAATTCCCCAATATCGGCTTCTAGATAGGTTCCAATCGTTAGCATTCGCCAACCAGTTTCCAAAACGACCTTCTCCGGTAGATTTAGGTTTCCAGTTAATACCCGTATTCAGCTCGTGCATACGATCTTTAACATCGGTCACTTTAATAAACCAGGAATCTAACGGGTAATATAAAATTGGCTTATCGGTACGCCAACAGTTTGGATAACTATGGACATATTTTTCAACCTTAAAAGCTCTGTTTTCTTCCTTCAGCTTAATAGCGATTTCTACATCTACAGATTTTTCAGGCGCCTCACCATTATCGTAATATTCGTTCTTCACATATTTACCGGCAAATTCGCCCATTTCTGGTCTAAATTTCCCCTGTAAATCAACTAGTGGAACTAGATTATCATTATCGTCTTTCACCAACATTGGCGGCACTGCAGGAGTTGCTTGTTTGGCAACCATAGCATCGTCTGCACCAAAAGTAGGCGCAGTATGCACAATACCGGTACCATCTTCTGTAGTTACAAAATCTCCTGAAATTACACGGAATGCATTCTCTGGGTTCTCATAAGGCAGCGCATATGGCAATAATTGCTCATATTCGATTCCTACTAGATCTTTCCCTAAGTAAGTTTCTCCAATTAAGAAAGGTATTTTTTTATCGCCTTCTTTGTAAGCTTTTAGTTCTTCTTCGCTCTCTACTTGCTTAAATTTCTTATCGAATTGTTTCGCTACAAGCGGTTTACCTACCAAAATATTAATAGACTCGAACGTATATTGATTGTAGGTTTTTACCGCTACATATTCGATTTTTGGACCAACAGTAAGCGCGGTGTTACTAGGAAGCGTCCAAGGAGTAGTTGTCCAGGCAATTAAGAATACATCTTCAGTAAATTCTTTTAATCCCGCAGGTAATGTTTCTTTTTTAGATTTGAACATTGCGGTTACCGTAGTATCCGAAACATCCTGATAGGTTCCCGGCTGATTAAGCTCATGAGAACTTAAACCAGTTCCTGCTTTTGGAGAATAGGGTTGGATGGTATAGCCTTTATAAATAAGACCTTTGTTATAGATCTGTTTTAGCAAATACCAAACCGTCTCCATATATTTTGGCTTGTAGGTAATATATGGATCGTCCATATCTACCCAATATCCCATTTTTTCAGTTAGGTCGTTCCACACATCGGTGTAACGCATTACCGCATTCTTACAAGCCTCGTTATATTGCTCTACACTAATTTTAGTGCCTATATCTTCTTTGGTGATTCCAAGTTCTTTTTCAACACCAAGCTCTACCGGAAGACCATGAGTATCCCAACCTGCTTTACGTTTAACTTGAAATCCTTTTTGAGTTTTATAGCGACAAAAAATATCCTTAATTGCTCTTGCCATCACGTGGTGAATTCCCGGCAATCCGTTTGCTGATGGCGGGCCTTCAAAAAACACAAATGGCTTTTCACCCTCACGTGAAGTTATACTCTTTTCAAATATTTGGTTTTCTTTCCAATATTTTAATGTCTCCTCTGCAACTTTTGGTAAGTCAAGTCCTTTATATTCAGGGAACTTTGTGCTCATTTCCTCAAAATTTCTAATGATGTGCGAAAATAAGGAATTTTGCTAAAATAGCCGTTGCTATCTGCTTAAATTAGCCAATCTTGGGAATAATAACCCACAGGTAAAACCGAATTAAACAAAACGTAATATAACAGCTTGATTTTTACGTTGTTTTTAAAGTAGTTAAGACTTTAGCTATTAGCTTGTGGCGATCAACTTTCAGCATGATTTGAATTCACATAAAAAAGTGTCATCTCAACCGGAGCGGAGAGATTTCTCAATTTCAGCTCGGTCGAGATGATACCGAATTTCATTCTTCAAAATTCAACATAAAAATATCTATTTTTCTATGCTCTGTAGTCTAGATTCTAAAAGCGCATCGATCTAATATCCAACTACAGTTTATAAGCCACTTTAAATAGCAGAACTCTTGGTTGCAAATAAACTCGACGATCGGTGACGATAAATTCTGAAAATGAATTTTCTCTACGGAAGTTAGCATCTAGCATATTAAGCGCTTCAACTTCAAAACTCCACGGGCTATCCATCTTATTGTAAAATAAAGAGGCGTTTCCTACCTGAAATCTATTTACCTGATTGGTTTCCTGATTTTTATAATAATTATATTCATAATCAGCTTTCAGAATAAATCCGTCCCAAAAATCATATTCTAATCGTGCAAACGGAGTAAACTTTACAAATCTATTCTGAAAAGTATCCGATCCAAAAGCACTAAAATCATGATCGTATCCTATATCGAGATTCGGTAATTTTTTAAATGTAGTGCGCGCCCGCAACCCATAACCATAATTTTCTGAATCATAATCAATGGTATTCTCGTTTATAATTCGGCTAGTATTTGCTAAAGATGCATTGGCATCGACAGTAAAACGATAATCGCTTATACGCTTAGTAAAAGAACCACGAAAACTATAAGTTTCATTTGGTAAATCGGTATACACCGGACTTGAAATCTGATTAATTCCTTCTAAAATAGTGGTATTTAAAATGGAATTTACCCGATTGGAATAATTAAAAAAGAAATTGTAATTGATGCCTTTAAACAGGCTAAACTTGTAATAGCTTAATAACAGCGTGTGGTATAATTGATTTTCAAGATCTTCATTGCCCCGATAAATGCGGTTAAAACTACTCAACCGATAGCGATTTGCATAGCTTGAAGCATTATTAAAACTAGACCGCATTCTATAATTTAAGCGTAATTTTTCTGAACCGCCAAGTTTGTATTCACTCTCGAATTCTGGCAATACTACTGGTTTTGTTTCATTTGAAATATTTTCTGAAAACTGAGTAACCTGCCATAAGTAATAATGATAAAACAATCCAGGTTTTAAAATAAGATCACCAAACATGGTTTTATACTGAAAACCTACATATTGATCGACCAATCGATAATGAACATCGTTATTAAAACCGGCTTCATTGAAATTATTAATTTCTCCTGAATCCAATTGTTGTTCATCGAGTGTGCTGTAACGCTGATCTGAGAAATTAACACCTAAAGCAGGATAAATATGATTGGTGTTATTAAGAACCCAATAATGTTTTATATCCAAATTTGCCTGATTGACCGTAGTGTTTACTTGCTGAAATAAATGTAGACTATCTTCTTCTACAAACGGAATAATCGTATTAAAAATAGGCTGATTGAATAACCAATCTTTATCGTTTTCATTCTTTGAAAATTTATAATCGAAATTGACTGTTGACGTATGCTCAAAAGAAAATTGTTTACTATAACTTAAATTTTGAGTAAAATCGAGCCCCTGCGGACTCGTAGTTGTGCTAATAAACGTGGAATCAATCGGAGTTACCGAATTTAAAATTCCGTCGCTAGTGGCCGAAGATGTTTTTACATAGGCATCGTAAGTAAGATCTTCATCGGCATTTGGGCGATAACGCAGCTGCAATTTATTCAGTGTAAAAAACAGGTCGTTATTTTCTTGCGTTTCCCGAGATTCATCCAGCCCGCGATCTTCATCAATATAAGTGATGTTATATTCTTCCCGTGTTTCAAGCTTGTTATTCGAAATAATGGTGTAAGCATTCAGATCTAAATTGTTGGATATTTGCTGGGCGATATTAAAAGCTCCAAATTCATTTTTGTTATACGTAAAATCTTCATTTTGTAAAAATTGGGCGAAGTCGTCATTATAAATACTACTTGCATTTGGGCGATCCATTAGTGATAAATAACCACCTTCAAAATTGATATAATCCTGCATAGAAAACGACTTTTGCCCAGTATTATTAAAATCGCCTATGACGTTTACTGAAGTTTTAGGACTGTAGTAAAATAAGGTTGGATGAATGGTATAGCGATCTTCCACACCTCCCCCGGCTTCAATATCGCCAAAAGCAAAATTCTTTTTGCCTTCAGATAATTTGATGTTCATTGCCATTTTATCACTATCCTCTAGCCCTTTTAAAAATGGAATTTCACTATAATTATCGAGCACCTCGACCTCATCTACAGCATCGGCAGGAATATTTTCTACGGCTAGTTTAGAATCTCCGGTAAAAAAAGTTTTTCCGTCGACCATTAGTTTATCGACCTTTTTACCATTTACGGTAATAGTTCCTTCACGGTCGACTTCCACGCCCGGTAGTTTATTTAAGACTTCACGGAGTTTACGTTCGGCGCCGGTTTTAAAAACATCGGTACGGTAAATTATGGTATCTTCTTTAACTACCACCGCCATTTTCTTTTTGATGAGCACTTCTTCCAGGCTTTCGTTACTGGCCTGCATGGTATAATTTTTCTGAACATCACGGCGGGCAATAATCGAATCGATAATTTTTTGATAGCCTAAATAACTAATTTCGATTACGTAACTACTGTCTTTTTCCAGGTTAAGGCGATAACGTCCTTTTTCATCGGAAATGGAAAACGCCATATTTAGATCGTCACTATCTGGGATCGCAATAAGATTTGCGCCATGAAGCGGCACATTAACCGAATCTTTAACGGTGCCGGTGAAGGTTTGGGCTTTAGCCCCGAACATACACAATCCCAAAATAAAAAGTAAGAGTGAGTTTAATTTCAATTTAATTGCCTAAATCCTTAGTCATTTCTTTACCAATTTCATCAAATTCCTTTAAAGAGATAATATCCCCATCAATTGGTCTGTGTATTTTATTTACTTTGATTTCTTTTATTTTTTTAACGGTATAGGTCTTCTTACCTCTTTTCAATTCCAAGATCAAACCTGGTAAATTACCATAATTAGCAGGGCCAAAAGGAATATTAATTTCAGGAGCATACCAAGCCACTAAATTCCATTGCTTTTTACCCTTACCGGTTTCGTATTCCTGGACAGCTGTTGCTTTATAGGTTTTTATTCCATCTATCGTTTTAGATTCCTTTTTTAAATTCCAATCTATTGCGTCCAAATTTGACTTTATAATGTAGGTTTTACCATAAGCAAGAGTTTTATACAGTGATAGATTTTCATCAAGATTATTATAATAAATACCCCTTAAACTTGCCTGTATTTTTGCAGCTTCTAAACCATCGATGCCATCATTTTTCATCGAACTATTCATCTGGAAAACACTTTCGCTACCCAATACATTTAAAGTATACGAAATATACTTAAAATTTTGCTCGTATTTTAAGAAAGATTCTTTTGTTCTTTGAGAAACCCGGTTCTTTTGTTCTTCATCTAAAAGTCCATCAGTACTTACTCCATAAACAACTTGTAGAGATTGTGCTGTTGCTTTAAAACTCAGAAATAAAAATAAAGTAATAAATAAATATTTCATACCTATAAAGATATGGATACTCTAAAATGAGAGTATCCATAATTCTTATGTTTGCTAAATTAATTTCCTTCTTCCATACATTCGTCATACTCTTTGATGAATGCATCATATTTTTCTTGATGAGTACCATCTGTTTCATTGAACTCTTCATCAGCTTTTTCAAAACAGGTTTGCTCGACTTTCCTTGGCATAAATGAGGTTGATGCATTTAATGCAAATGCTAAAAACATCGTAAATAGAAATGTTATTCTTTTCATCATTAAAAAAATTTTAGTGATAAATAAAAAAACAACCGACAAATTGCGCAATAAATCGTTGAATAACATAAACCTACATCTTTTTATGGGGGGAGGAATCATGACTGTTAAAATTAACGTCCTGAGCTAAAATAGGGGAAAAACACCCTATCCAATCTTTATTGCACGAACAAAGAAAAAGCCATATTAAGATTGTTACTATCTGGGATCGTAATAAGCTTAGCACCATGAAGCGGCGCATTAGCGGAATCCTTTACAGTGCCGGTGTAGGTTTGGGCCGAAGTTTTGAGTGCACTAATTGCAACTATAGCAATTATGGACAGGAATTTTGTCAAATAAAATTAATTAAAAATGTAACAATCTAAAAGATCTTGATTATATGTTTCAAAAAAGATAAAGAGACATCGGATATAATAAGCTTAACAGCTTTAAAACCTATTTTCAAATGCTTTTATCACCATTTTGTCATATTCATTTTCTGTTACATACTTACCTTCCAAAATAAAATTGATATTAACTAATTCTTTATCATTCAGTAATTCTATTTTTTTCAAAGTAGTTACTCTACCATTATTCTTCAAGCATATAATCAATCCCGGTAGACCACCATACCCATCTGGCCCATAAGGTAAAGAAATATCAGGGGCATACCATGCGATTAAATCAATTTCATGAAACCCTGTAGGACTATTAATTGTTTCCTTCGCCACAGCCTTATAACATTCAAAACTGCTTATTTTTAATTGTTCTTTAGTCAGTGTCCAATTAATTTTCTTCTTATTAATTAAAAAAAAATTCCCTAAAAACTCTTTTTTATGAATAACATTTTTTTTTCTTCTATCGAAATATGTTTGACCAGTAAACCCAGATAAAGCTCTCGTATATGCTTCAAATGATTTATTAGTTTCAATGCTCATATTATCAACTTTTTTAAACAAAGCATTTTGTGTATTAAATGACAATATAAAATCTTGTTCATGAAGCATTTTAATCGCTTTTTGAAATTTAGAGTTAACATTCTCCTTGTTGGCATCGTTTAATAATCTTTTCTTATAATAAGCATAACCGTTCTGCCCCTTAAAAAACAAGAGGTTAATACCATTAAAATAACAACAAGGGAAGTTTTTGTATTCATTTAAAATACTGAAAAATTGAACTGAGTTTTAAATTAATATCCACCATGAGCTATACATGTATCATAGGCTTCATACCAAATTGTCATGAACTCATCATAAGTTATTACAGTAGTGAATTCATTCAACATGTCATTTTGATAATCTCCAGCTGTATTCTCTGCTAAATCAAAACATGTTATCTGATTCTCAATAACCTCATCTTTAGCATTCAAGTCCAAACTAAAAATAGAACAGAAAAAAATACCAATCGCTAAAAATATAAATCTGCTTTTCATAAATAAAAAATTTAAAGGTTAATAAAATAATAATCAACCGACAAACTGCGCAATAAATCGTTGAATAACATGAATCTACACCTTTTTAAGGGGGGGGGAGCAAATCAAAACTGTTAAATTTAACGTCCTGGTCTAAAATAGGGGAAAAACACCCTTTAATATTTTCATCAGAAATTGAAAACGCCATATTAAGCACATCACTATCTGAGATCGCAATAAGCTTAGCGCCATGGAGTGGCGCATTAGTAGAATCTTAACGGTACCGGAATGGATTGTTTGGGCATTAGCGCCAAACATACACAATCCTAAAATAAAAAGTAAGTATGAGTTTAGTTTCAATAAAAAGCTTATTAATTAAATTACAGACGATTACCAACAGATTGTTCATACTTTTTATTCATCTCTTTTTCTGAGATTTCTTCCCCAGACGGTTTTTTAATTTTTAATGCCTTTTTGCTTATTTCAATTGATTCCGCTTCGTATTGAGCAGGGAAATTCGATTTCACTTCAAGTTTTAAAATTAAACCAGGCAATCCACCATAACCTATAGGTCCATATTCATTAGGAATTTCGGGGGTGAACCATGCAACTACTGGTGATTCGAAAACTCCGCTTCGGTTTTTAACAACTTCTGTTGTTGTTGCCTTAAAACACCTATAACCATTAATGCTTTTGGTTTCCTTACTAATCTCCCAATTCATATCCCATGAGCTTTTAATTAGAAAAGTTTTATCAAATGCCTCTGTTTGTTTCAGTAGTAATTTATCTTTTTGAAATTGATAAAATGTATTATTTAGTTTTAACATTGCGGTTGCAGCCTCAAATTTTGATGATACATCCCTTTCCATCTGCTGTTCCATTGAATAAACGGCAACCACAGAATTAAACTTCAGCTTGGTTTTAATAGCTTCAATATCTTTTTGAGAGCTTTCAACTATATCGGCTATAATAGACGAACCTCGTTTATATTTTTCATCTTTATCATTCAGTGGTTTATAGCCAAGTTTCACATTATAGGTGATTTCTCCTGAAAAACTCTGACTAAAAGCTGAGAATTTCAGTCCGAAGAGAAAAAGTATTATAATCTTTCTTTTTAGCATAACTTTTAGTTAAAAATTGTAATTAAAGGTGCAATTAATTGCCTAAATTCTTCATCACTTTAGCGCCGATCTCTTCAAACTCTGCCTGCGTGACCCGCTTACCTTTGCTTGGTCTTTCGATTTCTATGTTTTCTTTTTCTTCTATACTTTCAACAGTATAGGTTTTCTTGTTCCTTTCCAATTCCAAAATAAGCCCCGGTAAATTTCCATAATTGGCCGGGCCAACCGGTAAATTTATTTCTGGAGTATACCAAGCAATAATCGGTATTTCGTGCTCTCCTGAATTATTTTTAATGGTTTCAAATCCTCTAGCTTTATAAACATTAAAACCTTTAATGGTTTTTTGCTCTTTACTGAGTTTCCATTTCATATTTTTCATTTTAGACCTTATTATAAAATCCCTACCAAAAGCATTTACCTGATTTAAGGCTATATCTTTTTGATAGTTATTATAGTAAGTCCCACTAAAACCTGCCATAACCTTGGTAAATGCAAATCCGCGTAAGGCCTCATTTTTCATGGATTCCTGCATTTTAAACAGGCTTGTAGTATTTTTAATTTGAAGTATGTATTTAATGTGTTTTAGATTCGTAAAAGATTGTTTATAATCTTCTCTTATTTGCGCCGGTATTTTTTCGAGTTGTTCTTTTGTTAACGAAAGTTCTGTACTTACCCCGTAAACCACCTCCAGACTTTGTGCATTTAAAGAAAATCCAAAAAAACAGATTAATAAAAAACACCTTAAATTCTTCATTGTTTTAGCGCTTTTAGATCGATTTTCTGAAACCAGTGTTCACCATCGATATTTAACTTTTTTGTTTCTAAAAGGTAACGCTCTGTTTTTATATTTTCTCGAATTGCTTTTCTCATTTCAGCATTTACATCTATGATATAGCCCATATCAAGATCTTTATCGCCAAAAATTCTAAAAATAATTTGCTGATCTATTTTAAAAGGCTGCTTGCGCAGCATCTCTGTAACCTGATCTTCTATATTTTTGAACGAAGTTTTTTCTTCTTCAACATAAACAATTTTATTCGCATTTATAAAGACATTCAGATAAAACACTTTGTTATTCTCTCCCGAAGACTGCGCATTCACACCCATTGAAAAGCCTAAAAGGCACAGTAAAACATAAACTTTATTCATTATAATTCTCATAATTTAAAATTTTCAAATTGCTTAAAAAAGTCAGATTCACTAATAGAAGTTCCTTTTTTTCGGAAAATTAAATTTTATCTCTTTTTGCTTAATTTGGGCAAGTGTATATCGCTCACTCCCCGTTTCAAACCGCACAACCAATCCCGGCAGACCATTATATTGTAAAGGGCCGTAACTGAGCGGAATTTCTGGAGCGTACCAGGCATTTACGTTTTCAAATTCACCATTATCTAATGGAATTTTTGCTGAAGCCTTAAAACAGGAATAACCACTAATCATTTTTTGCTTTTTTTCTAGTTTCCAATCGATTTTATCTAAATTCACAAGAAATTTTTCTCCCAGAGCTTCAATCGCCCAGATCACGGAATCTGCCTTTCGATCATAATAATAATCTCCCTGAAAAGGTCCTTTAGCCAAGGCTAAGTCGGATTGATTTTCGATACTCAGCAAGTCTTCCAAATAAAAAAAGCTTCGATCTTTATCGAATTTCAGTTTATAAGCTAGCTGCTTTGTAAGTTCTTTCTGAAGTTTTTCCAACTCACGGTATTCTCTATATTTTTGCGGATTTGAAACTTTATCCTGCTTCCCCGACTCAGATTCAGAATATAAATTTTTCCACTCCTTTTTATAGGTTACGATTCCAGAGTCTTGTGCGTTACCGGCCAAAACATTTATAATAAAAAATATACAGAGTAAAGATTTCATCTCAATTCTTATCAAAAATTGTACTGCGAATTTTATCCATCATTTTATTATATTTTTCTGCGGAAATTAATTTACCAAAATCTGGCTTTTCAATATCAACAATTTCGTTCGTGCTGATCTCGACTAAAGAAAGAACAAAAGTTCCGCGCTTCACTTCAACTATCAAACCAGGTAAACCGCATAAACCTAAGGGTCCAAAAGATGCCGTAATCTGTGGCGTAAACCAAACCTCTTCAATTGTGCCATTTTCTGGAAGCTCAGCTTTATAGCAGGTAAAACCATTGATAATTTTGGTCTCTTTAGTAACTACCCAATCAAAATTTATCGAATCCTGAACTGTATATTTTTTACCAGCAGTTTTCGAAGTTTTTAACCAAATACCTTTTTTCGAATTCTGGTAAAATTTACCTTTTCCGATTACTGCATGACCTATAGCAGCAACTCCCGGCTTATTGACATCATTATTCATTTGATTTACCAGCTGAAATGAAGAAACAGAATCGTTAAACTGAAGTACAAATTCAAATTCTAAAGCGGCTTCTCTGGCTTTATTTAAAGTTTCTACAGCGTAGCGATGGGTTTCATCACCCGGCTTTTTAATCTCAAACTTTTTAAATTCTACGATCTTGTAATGACAGATTGTGCCAGTTTGAGCATAGCTGCTTAAGGATAGAGATATGATAAAGAAATAAAATAGTGACTGGCGAAGCATAGATCTTTGATGGATGAAAACCTAATATACCAAATAAAACTAAATGATTAGTTAAACCATACAAGAATTAACGGTATAGACTAAAATTCTGTTCCATACATTTCACTTCTTCTTTTTATTTCCAGAAGTTGCTTCTTCGCAATTGTATCTCTTTCCTGATATGTAATTGTTTTTTTAGCGCTTGGAATTTCTATACTTATATCATTTCTGTTCTCTATTTTTGTTGCGAAATATGTGACTCTGTTATCCCTTGTAGCTTCCAAAATTAATCCCGGCAGCCCATCAAAATCTAACGGACCGGTAGAAACAGAAATCTCTGGAGTAAACCAGGCTTCGACGGGCACCCATAACGGCTCCATATATTTATCGAAAGTTTTGTACTCCATTTCAGCTTTAAAACATTTATAGCCTAAGATCATTTTATGTTCTTTAGTAATCTTCCATCTGTTATACTTCTCTCTATTAGCTAAAATTTTATAACTCTTTCCATCAATATCTTCAAAATTAAATTTTGAGCTATCACTTTTATAGAATACTCTTTTACCATTGGCAGACACTAAAGCTGCACTATAACCACTTTGCATATCCCTATTTTCAAAAGGCATTATATTTTCGGTATAAAACTTTGAAGATTTACCTTGTATCAGCAAAATTAATTCTACATAAGGAAGAGCGGCAATTTCATTCTTTCGGTATTTACGCACCATCATATTTTCAATCTTCGAAAGATCTTTCTGCCCTTCAGAATAATCCATTTTATAGGTGATTTTTAGACTTTGAGCAGTCGCACAAAAGCATAAATTCAAAATAATAGAAATCAAAAGCACTTTTTTCATGACTGTGAGATTAATACCTCTTAAGGTACACTATAATAAATTTGAAATAAGTTAATAACAGAAAATTAGGGTGAAAACCCCTAATATTAGCATTCATATAATGCTATCCAAATCAGATTAGCGAAATATTCAAAACGGCAGTTTTAAGCCTTAATTGATCTTTTTCCATAATTTCGACTTTATCGATACTTCTGCTTAGTATTTTTAGTTTTTTGTTTTCAACTAAATAGCCATTTATGTAAACATCAATTTTGCTATCCAGACCAAAGAATTCATTTACTTCAGATTGTGATTTAGTTACAAATTCGTCCTGAACGGTTAAGAAAAGAAGTCCCGGATTTTCATGATCTGCAAATAAGTTTTTAGTACCTACAGATTTATCCTTGATAATTTCCATTTCTGAAATCGAATTTTTAGGAATAACCTTCAACTCACTTTCTCCAGCAATAATTGCATCATTGATAATGAGCAAAGGTTTTTCTGAAGTATCCTTGGCAAGTTTAACACGTGTAACCTGTGCGCTTGCAGCCAGCGTACCTAATAGGCAAATCATTAAAATAACTAGTTTTTTCATGCGAAAGTAAGATTACAAAACTAGAGAAGTTTAATTCTATTTAAATATAGAAAATTTTCAGCTAAGCGCTATAAGTGAAAATCCCCTAAAAACTAAATCTTGCTGAAATTATCAAGTTACGGCCAGCAGCAGCGATTCCAGAGCTATAGGTTCGGTAACGCTGATCGGTAATATTTTCGACCGAAGCGGTAAGCAACCAGTTTTCATCTAAATCATATTGCCCGGTTAAATTTAAAGTATACCAGGATGGCGAATATGGATTTCCGTTCGCATCGATCGCATACAAATAGGCTTTTCCCTGCTCTGAAGTAGCTAAATTATCATAACTGATCTTTCCATTATATACTGCAAAAAGATCGAGTTTTACTTTCTTTTTATGCCAAATTAAATGTGTATTCCCAAATAGTGGCGCTGCATGTCTTAAAGGTGCTACCGAGCCATCATCTAATTCTTCCTCTCCTTCGGTTATAGAAATTTTTGAAGCCAGTCGTAAAGCCACCGAAAAATCGACCTCAACATTTCCTTCAAAACCATAAACATGCGCTTTCGATGCATTTTGTATCGCCTGTAAATTACTAGGTTCACCTTGATAATCGATCTCTGTTTCGCCATTCAAATTAAAATCACGGCGTACCATCGCATCTTCTAACCAGGTGTAAAATCCTGTAAAACAAAACCTAATATTTTCAGCTGGTGTCCAATTTACGCCAACTTCAGCATTGTAAGCATATTCGGATTTTAGATCGGGATTGGGGACTACAACCGAGCCGGGTTCAGAATCAAATATCTTCCCCGTATCATCGATATTTGGTGCTCTAAAAGCTGTCGATGCATTAACGCGCCATTGCAAAAATTGATTTTGTTTCCAGTTTATTCCAGCACTTGCCGTTAATGCTCCGCTATTACTATCGGCATCCTGAAACGGAAAATTATAGAGATTTTCATCGAAGCTCGCATTTAAAATAACGTGATTATAGCGTAATCCAGACTGAAAATTGAGTGCCTCTTGTATTTTCCACTGGTAAGTAGCATAAGCCGCTAACGACTGCCAGCTGGAATTATCGGGATAACGAGAAGTGGTTTGCTGCCGAGCACCTGAATCAATATTTTCCTGAAAACCTTCAGAAGTAATCTGATTATTTACATATTCTAAACCGTAAAATAATTTACTACCTGCAAATGCTTTTTCAAAATCAAGATTTGCAGAATAAGCGCCTACATTTTCTTCCGTATTAAATAAAATTTCATCGCCAAAATCACGATCGTGACGACTCTCTTCAAAATACTGATATGCGAGTGTAAACTGCGCTTTATCGTAAAATACTCCGTTTCCTTTTTTATTAATTTTAAAATCACCTAAAAACCATCGTTGTGGCCCATAATACCATTCTGCCGATCGCAGCTCCCCGCCTCTCTTTCGATATAAACGATCGTATCTTGGAACATCTGAAGTTTCACTATAAATAAGCCCTAAATTGAAATTCCAGTTTTCATTGGGCATATATTTTACTTTTTCTAATAAACTAAGCTGCCTATAAGCGGTAGGTTTCTGGATTAGTGGATCTTCATTTTGCAAAATTATATCCTGCCCGTTTTCTGTTGAAGTATATTCCGGCCTCAAATACGAATCGGGGCCATGTTCTCCCATTTCTAAATCATCAAAATCGGAATAAGAAATTGAAGTCTGAAATGCCCAATTTCGCCTTCCTACATTTACATCGGCATGCAACGTCTGTTCGTTATTGGCAGAAGAGAACCTTCCGTAGAAATTACCGCTAACCGAAGTTTCTGCACCAAACGAAAATCGAGGTTTTAGCATATAAAAATTCATAACTCCGCCAATCGCATCGCTACCATACACCATCGATCCCGGCCCCAAGATAACCTCTGATCTTTCAATTGCCAAAGGATCGATATTTATGACATTTTGAAGATTTCCGCTTCTAAAAATGGCGGTATTCATACGAACTCCATCTACTGAAATTAACACGCGATTGGTAGCAAAACCCCGAATCATTGGGCTACCGCCACCTAACTGACTTTTCTGAACAAAAACCTGCCCGGTGCTTTCTAAAAGATCGGCTGCGGTTTGCGGACTGTTTTGAATAACATCTCCTCGATCCATACTCACAATTTTCTGCGGAATTTCATCCTTTTGAAGTTGAAATTTCGCTACGGAAAGCACTACCTGATCCAGTTTATTTTGATCTTCCTGAAGGTACACAATCTGATCTTTGATGTCGGATTTTCTAATTTCAAACAATTCATGCGAAACATGCTGAAAAAAAAGTACTTCAGCTGAATCGAATTTTGAAATATCTATGCGCCCTTTAAAATTACTTAAACTGCTTTTGGTTCTTTCAGCATTAAAAATTACGACGTCGCTTAAAGGTTCTTCCGTAGCTTTATCGAGAACAATGATGTGTTGTCCCAATAGATTTTGGCTAATAACAATAAAGAAGAAAAGTATTAAATAGCGCATTAATTAAATATTTCGTTGAGGACGGTTAGCGATTTTGGTTTTCTAAAGCCATCGATATGTAGTTCGTAATACAAGAGCATCATTTTTAAAAAGTCTGATCGTTGTGAACTGCTTAACTTCACCTGCTCCATATCGTTAAAGCCTACGTTTAAAAATGCACGCAAAATATCAAGATTTTCGTCTTGTATGCAATAATCGTTGGTTTTAATAGGTTCGAAAGTACCTTCTAACAAATTGAAAAAGGGTTGCTCTGTATTTAAATTATCAGGCTGAAAACCTAAAAACCCAGATAATTTCAGCAAAAACATGATATGAAAATTCGCAATCTTATCATGTAAATCCATCCAACTGAAGGCGGTTTCTAAGAAATTATATAAAGCAGGATTGGCTTCTTCTTCTCTTACCGCACTTTTTAAAACTTCAGCAATAAACATGACTACACTCGCTTTAATCATATTGGTATGCAGCGTAGCATACGTATTGATCACTTTAGCATCTTTTAGATATTCTAAAGCACCCTTATTTTTATGGTTTGCCACAATCTCAAGCTGCGTTAAAAGCTGAAATTGACTTGCCTTAAATTTTCCTTTTTTCGATTTTAAAATTCCGCGTAGCATATACGTGCGCAAACCGCTTTCTAACGTGTAGAGGTTTACGATAAGATCGGCTTCACCGTATTTTAGCGCACTAATAACTATTGCATTTGTATTAATCAGCATAGGATTTCAAATAGACTTGTGATCTAAATTGTTCACTGCATTTAGCGGATTAAGGTATAAAAAAAGCCGCTTCTAGAAGCGGCTCTTAAATATTTATCTAAACGGAAGTTTATACAACTCCCTGTGCTAGCATTGCATCGGCCACTTTAACAAAACCGGCAATATTTGCTCCTTTTACGTAATCTACATGACCTTCCTTATCTGTACCATATTCTACACATTTCTCATGAATATCATTCATGATTTCGTGAAGTTTTTTGTCTACTTCTTCTGCCGTCCAATTATAACGCATTGAGTTTTGCGTCATCTCTAATCCTGAAGTAGCAACACCACCAGCATTTGAAGCTTTACCAGGCGAGAATAAGATTTTCGCATCACGGAAAATTTCTACAGCTTCTGGTGTACATGGCATATTTGCTCCTTCACCAACACACATACAACCGTTTTCTACTAATTTCTTAGCATCTTGTTCTTCAAGTTCATTTTGGGTTGCACATGGCAAAGCAACATCGCATTTAACGTCCCATGGTGTTTTACCTTCGTAAAAATTGGCATTATTATATTCTTCAGTATACTCTTTTATTCTACCACGCTTCTCATTTTTAAGCTCCATGATAAACTGAAGCTTTTCTGAATCGATACCATTTTCATCATAAATGTATCCACCAGAATCAGACATGGTTACGATTTTAGCACCAAGTTCGATCGCTTTCTCTGCTGCATATTGAGCAACATTACCAGATCCCGAAATTACAACTGTTTTTCCTTCTAGCTTTTCGCCTTTAGTTTTCAGCATATTTTGAGTAAAATATACATTTCCATAACCAGTAGCTTCAGGACGAATTAAAGATCCTCCATAAGAAAGTCCTTTACCCGTTAATATCCCGGTAAATTCGTTCTGGATTCTCTTATATTGTCCAAACATATAGCCTACTTCTCTTGCGCCTACTCCTATATCTCCGGCAGGAACATCGGTATTATATCCTATATGTTTGCTAAGCTCTGTCATAAAGCTTTGGCAAAAACGCATCACCTCGTTATCAGATTTTCCTTTTGGATTAAAATCTGCTCCTCCTTTTGCACCACCCATAGGCAATGTTGTAAGACTATTCTTAAACGTTTGCTCGAAGGCTAAAAACTTAAGAATACTTATATTTACTGAAGGATGAAAACGCAAACCACCTTTGTAAGGTCCGATTGCAGAATTCATCTGAATACGATATCCGCGGTTTATTTGTATATCACCATTATCATCCAACCATGTTACTCTAAACATGACAACGCGCTCTGGCTCTACCATGCGCTCTAATAACTTAGCATTTTGATATTTCTTATTTTGTTCTATAAAAGGTATAATAGTTTCAGCAACTTCATGAACCGCTTGTAAGAATTCTGGTTCGTTTTGATTTCTTTGAGACACTTTATCCAAGAAATCTTGTATATTTTTTTCCATATGGTGTCGCTTAAATTTGTTTTAAAGAATATGTTGTTTCGAGGTGCAAATATATGAGATATATAAAAAATAGCGTTTAAAATTTAGTTTTTCATATAATATTAACTTTCTGGACATTTCTTAAAAAAAAGAAAAATTCAAATTAAATTGTACCTAACCTTCTTTTCATATATTTGCTGAAATATTCTATAAACCCCTGTATTGAAGCGGATTCGTATTAGTTTTTTGATCGTTTTTTTATGCCTTTTATCTGATTTTGGATATGGGCAAGTGCTGCACGAAATTGGTGTAACAGCAGGCCCACTTGCTATCACTACCGATTATGGACAGCGCGGTGAGTTTAGAAACTTTTATCAAAACACTGGTTTTGGGATTGGTTTTCAGCATTATATGAACTTTGTGTTTACTGGGAATAACAACCAAACCAACTATTTTAAAGACTTTTTTAGAGTACGTACAGAAATTGATTATTTCCACACTTATCTAGATCACTACGGTCCTATATCTTACCAAAACAACCCGAGAGGAGAGATGTTGCGTGCTATGCACGGTGAAGCGCAACTTATAGAGTTTGGAAGTCAGTTAGAATGGCATTTTACGCAAATAAGAGAATTCCTTATCTTTTCTTATCGATTTTCACCTTACGTGACTGTTGGAGCACACTTAGCATATTATATGCCCGATGCATATAGTGATCTTGGTCCCCTCGATCGCCCAGGAGTTTTGTTCCCCTCTTTTACTGATGGATTAAATTTGGACAATGGTATTACCTACAATCTTCTTTTTGGTGGCGGAACGCGTTATCGCTTAGGAAGAAATAGCGATTTAGTTGCTGAAATTAAATGGCAATATTACGGTAGCGATTATATTGAAGGGCTAGACGTACAGGGGCCACAAAACCAATCAAATGACTGGTCGATTTGGTTTAACTTCGGTTATATTTATTACCTTAATTTTTAAAAGTTATTCCTGAAAATTGTCGAATTCTCTTACTTTTTCACCCAGGCAATTATTAATCATCATTTCAAAATTCCTTAAGTTTTCTACTGAAGTTAAATAAACCTCAGCTTCAAACTGATCATATTTCAGTCGCACCACCTGCTCGTTAATTTCTTTCAGGCTTACTGATACGTTTTCTTCATCTTTAAACAACACACGGTTTCCGGCAGAAAGCATAAAATCCTTTAAAGGATATTCTATATTTTCAAGATTCCCTTTTTTGACGATCTTTTCTTTTGAAATATAATAGCGAGGCACTTTTCCCTTACAGGGCTTATAGATCACAAAGCGATCATTATATTTCTTTAGTTCGATAAACTGATAAATGGCTTTAGCTTGATTTTTAATTTCTGAAGAGACTTCTGAAGCTAAATTCTCGTAAAATTTTGAAGTCTTGGTGGTATCAATAAATAACTGATATTTCTCGAGATTTAAAGCTGAAGCCTTTGTACGCTCGGGAATACTATCAGACGGAATAATATAAGGTTCTTCAGGTATAATCGCTGTTTGTGTTTTTTGAGTTTCGTCATTTTTACAGCTCAAAATAGCCAACAACACTATTAATACAAAAGAGAATTTATACTTCATCTGAATTTAAAATCTTACCTCCATTTGCTTCAATTTCAGCTTTTGCTTTTCCAAAACCTTCAGCATCTATCGCTCGAGTAGCATCTTCAACTAAAAAAGTTTTAAAACCTTCATTCAACGCATCTTTGATACTAAAAGCAACACAAAAATCACCCGCTAAACCTACAAAATAAAGCTCGGTAACATCTTTTTCTTTTAAATAGCCGCTTAATCCGGTCGATTTTAAATGTGCATTATCGTAAAAACCGCTATAACTATCAATTTCAGGATCTGTTCCTTTTCTAAAAATAGCTTCAATTTTATCCAATTTCAAATCTTCATGAAATGCTGCACCGTCGCTACCCTGGATGCAATGATCTGGCCACATTACCTGATCGATTCCATTTAGATCGATAACCTCATAAACTTTTTTATGATGCGTACTAGCAAAACTTGCGTGCCCGGCAGGATGCCAATCCTGAGTCGCAATTACCAAATCAAATTTATCCTGAAGCCTATTAATTATCGGCACAATTTGATCGCCATCGGAAACCGCTAAAGCACCACCCGGCATAAAGTCGTTTTGTACATCTATAAGCACTAAAGCCTTCATAAAAATTACATTTTGTGTTCGCTAATCAATCGATCTCTTTCTTCTTTCAGTTTTTCTGAAATGCTGACTTTATAAATATGTGGATTATTAAAACGTTTATATTCCAAAGGCAATTCGGCCAATCTTGATTTGCTATATTCGGCAATTTCAGTAAGTGTTCTTCTTTTAATGGTCATCTTCCCATCCTCCATTACAGGCTTTAGTAAGGCTTCTTTTTTATATGCAGAAACATCTAAAAATTTATAAGGTTCTGAAGGATGAAAGACTTTCGAAATATTCGTTTCAGTTTCATTTTCCATAGCAATCATATCGATACCGGCGCATTCTCCATGGCTATCTTTCATTCGGTACACCTGCTTACGATGCGGAAGTGTGGTTTTAATTAAACTTTCTGAAATTTTTATCCGTGGTTGCCCGTCAGAAAAGGTCAATTTGTAAACACCGTCCAAGGCAGCATCTGGTTTACCGATTACTAGATTCGTTCCTACTCCATAAATATCGATTGGCGCATCCTGCTCTTGTAAACTTTTAATCACATATTCATCTAACTGATTAGAAGCCGCAATTTTCACATATTCCAAACCTGCATCATCAAGCTGCTTTCTTGCCATTTTACCAAAATAAGCCAAATCTCCACTATCAAGGCGTATTGCAAGTAGCTTTTGTCCTTTCGCTTCCATTTCTTTAGCCACGATAATCGCATTAGGAACTCCGCTTTTTAAAGTATCGTAAGTATCTACTAAAAGCACGCAACCTTTTGGTCTTCCTTTAGCAAATTCTCGAAAGGCAGTTAGTTCGTCGTCGTAACTTTGGATAAAAGAATGAGCCATCGTTCCCGAAACAGGAATGTCCATATCACGACCTGCAATAACGTTACTAGTTCCATTAAAACCACCAATCATTGCCGCTCTGGAAGCGTAATATCCGCCCGGTCCCTGCGCACGTCGTAAACCAAAATCTAATAAAGTTCGTGATCCAGAAACCAATCGCATTCTACTCGCTTTGGTGGCGATTAATGTCTGGAAGTTGAGTAAGTTCAACAGAATAGTTTCTATGATCTGTGCTTCGATCAAATTGGCTTCTACCTGTAAAACAGGTCTTGTCGGAAAAACAATATCACCTTCTTGTACTGAGTAAATATTTCCCGAAAATTTAAAGTTCTCCAAATATTCTAGAAAATCGTCTTCGAAGTCGTAATGCTTTAAAAACTCAATATCTTTTTTACTGAAACGCAGATTGGTAATAATTTCAAGTAAATCCTCTAAACCCGCGAAAATGGCAAAACCGCTTCCGTAGGGAATCTTTCTAAAATAATAATCGAAGACCGCTCTAGAATTTCGTTTTCCATTTTTAAAATATACCTGCGACATGGCAAGCTGGTATTGATCGGTATAGGTAGCCGTAAAATCGAACATATGTTTGGTTTTTACTCGATAATCCAAATTGTGAATCCCGAATTAAAAATTTTCAAATAAAACACCTATTGATGTTTAAGGCATTTCATTCGTTTTAAAGTCAGGCTTATTTTATCAATTCTTGAATATGCCTGACTTGTCAACAAATTTAAGGCTTTGAAAATGTTTTAGCACATTCGCATTCCTCAAAATTGTATTAAAACAACATGCCTAACTCCAATCTTGGACTTAAAAACAATATATTTAAACAATCGAGAATGTAATAATTAAGCATTTCTGTCTTTTTACTGAAATTATAAGAACTGCTCAAAACCACCAAATACTATTTTCATGATTCAATATGCCCACGAGAGCTAGAGATTCCTAAAATATTTATTTTTTAAAAACTGAATTATAAAATGTAGATTTTCAACAGAATAGGGAGTATATTTCTCAATCACTGAAAATTATTTGAAATACTTTTTCATTTTTTTGAATATTATTTAGCGATAAATAAAAATTCGGTTATATTTGCATCCGCAAAATTGATTGCAAATTCCTCCTTAGCTCAGTTGGTTAGAGCATCTGACTGTTAATCAGAGGGTCCTTGGTTCGAGTCCAAGAGGGGGAGCATTAATTTTTAGGGCAAATTCAGCTGCCGAGAATGCTGAAGACATATTGATAAATTCCTCCTTAGCTCAGTTGGTTAGAGCATCTGACTGTTAATCAGAGGGTCCTTGGTTCGAGTCCAAGAGGGGGAGCATAAAGCCACGCTATTTTTAGTGTGGCTTTTTTGTTTTCTGGAAGTAAAAACAAACCTTTTCTACAACCTAACAAATTTCGCCAACCAAATGCGTTTAAAATATTAATAGGTTTTTCGCTGAATTTTTAATTATTTTATAAAACCTAATAACTAGCTGCCACTTAATGCTAAATGTAAACGCCATGAAGATTTATAAACCTGCAGCGCTTCTTGTTTTATTATTAATCGTGTTTTCTTGCAAAGAAACTGGCAAAGAAAAAAAACCGGAGAAAACGACATCTTTAGCTTCACAAGAAAATGAAGATTTTAGACCTTCATTCCATTTCTCTCCAAAAGAACATTGGATGAACGATCCTAACGGGATGTTTTATCTTAATGGAACTTATCATCTTTTCTTTCAATATTATCCAGAAGATAATGTTTGGGGACCAATGCACTGGGGGCACGCTACCAGCAAAGACATGGTTACTTGGGAAGAGCAGGAAATCGCTCTTTATCCAGATGAAAAAGGCTATATATTTAGCGGAAGCGCAGTGGTAGATCACGACAATACTTCCGGCTTTGGAGATGGCTTAAACACGCCAATCGTCGCGATGTTTACATATCACGATCCTAAAGGCGAAGAAGAAAAGCGCATTGATTATCAATCCCAGGCAATTGCTTATAGCTTAGACGAGGGTAAAACATGGACTAAATACGAGGCTAACCCGGTAATCGAAAATCCCAAATTACAGGATTTTAGGGACCCGAAAATAACCTGGAACGAAGATCATAAGCAATGGCTTATGGTGCTTTCGGCAAAAGATCGAGCATATTTTTATTCTTCAAAAAATTTAAAAGATTGGAAAAAAGTATCTGAATTTGGCGAAAATTACGCTGCTCAGGATGGCGTTTGGGAATGCCCAGATTTTTTCAAAATGCAGGTTGAAGGAACTAATAAAACCAAATGGGTACTTATCCAAAGTACAAATCCCGGCGGTTATAATGGCGGATCGGGAACACAATATTTTGTGGGCGATTGGGATGGTAAAAATTTTACCCCCGAAGCCGATTTGTACGGTAAGAATATAAACCATCCCTATTGGCTGGATTTTGGTAAAGATAATTATGCGGGTGTTACCTGGTCTAATATTCCAAAAGAAGATGGCAGAACCTTATTTGTAGGGTGGATGTCTAACTGGCTTTATGCCCAAGAAGTTCCTACAGAGACCTGGAGAAGTGCGATGACTATCGCCAGAGAACTCCGGCTTATTGAAGAAAATGATGATTATATCATTACTTCGCACCCTGTTGAAGAATTAGAAAAGTATGTTGGAGAAACCATTACCAAATGGAAATTAACCGACGAGGATCATGCTATTGTCGATCATAACGACCTGGATCTTACCAAAGCGCAGGTATCATTTTTAATTCCTAAAATTACTAAAGATGTTCATTTCAGTTTGATAAGCGAGGGAGATGACCAATTTAAATTTGGCTTCAAAAAGGAAGAAAATGAGTTTTATATCGATCGCTCAGCGTCTGGGATTACCGACTTCGGAAAAGAATTTGCCTCTACCGTGTCTACCGGACAGCGCATTTCAACTTCAGATTCTTTACAAGTGAGGATGATTTTGGATAATATGAGTGTTGAAATTTTCTATGATGATGGAAAAACAGTAATGACCGAAATCTTTTTTCCGAAGCAACCTTATACAAGTTTAAAAATTAATGAGGGCGTACCGGTAATCGATATTGAAGCTGCTGAATTTAATTTTGACTAAATTTACACACTCATAAATATACAGATATGTCTATAAGCTCTGAAGCCGAATTAGAAGGAATGAAGAAGATTAGTGAGGTAGTTGCTACCACACTAAAATTAATGAGAGAATTTACTAAAGCAGGGATTTCTACAAAAGAAATTGATGATTATGGCGGTAAAATTCTGGAAGAATACGGCGCTAAATCTGCTCCTTACGAGTCTTATGGATTTCCTGGATATACGTGCATTAGTGTAAATAATGAAGCAGCACACGGAATCCCTTCAGCACAAAAAATTCTAAAAGAAGGTGATTTAATTAATATCGATGTTTCGGCTGAATTAAATGGATTTTGGGCAGATAACGGTGGTTCTTTTATTGTTGGTCAAGATCTTAATGACCATCAGCCACTTGTAGATGCTTCTAAAGATATCCTACAAAAAGCTATTAATAGAATTCGTGGTGGAGTGAAAATCGCAGATATTGGACATTTAATGGAAACAGAAGCTAAAAAATCGGGATTTAAAGTTATTAGAGATCTAGCCGGCCACGGGGTGGGACGCAGTCTTCATGAAAAACCTGAAAACATTCTTAATTATCGTATTAAAACCAATAAAGAGCGTTTCAGAAAAAATACTACGGTAGCTATCGAAACTTTTATTTCGACAAAATCGACTGAGACCGTAGAACTAAATGATGGTTGGACGCTGGTAGGCAATAAAGGAGGCTTTGTAACACAACACGAACACACCATTTTAGTTACCGATAAACTACCGGTAATTTTAACCGCTGCTAACGAAATTTGGAATTAATGTCACAGCAATTAAACGCAGTATGCTTTGGAGAAATATTGTACGATATTTTTCCGAATTCAGAGAAAATTGGAGGCGCACCTTTAAATGTAGCATCTCGGCTTCGCGCTAACAATATACCAACCGCTATGATAAGTAGCGTTGGCGCAGATAAAAAAGGAGAAAACCTACTAGAGTTTTTAGATTCTAGAAGCATCGATAACACTTTAGTTGCTAAAACCCCCGATTATCCTACCGGAGTGGTAAATGTCACTCTCGATAACAGCGGATCTGCCTCTTATACTATCGAGCATCCTGCAGCCTGGGATAAAATCGAGATTTCTGAAAAAATGAAGGAAGCTGTAAAAGCGTCAAATGCTTTTATCTTCGGAAGTTTGGCGTGTCGTGATGCACAGAGTAGAGAAACTTTACTTCAGCTTTTAAAGCATGCGAAATTCCGCGTTTTTGATATTAATTTACGGCCACCCCATTATAGCAAGGAGGTTATTGAAGATTTAATGATGCAGGCAGATTTCATCAAATTTAATGATGATGAATTATATGAAATTGCTGAAATGTTCGATTCACCTTTCCATTCTTTAGAACAAAATCTTAGCTATATGGCGAAGATCACTAATGCCAAATCTATCTGTGTAACTAAAGGCAGCCATGGCGCAGTTCTTTTTACTGAAGAAAAGTTATATTATAATAGCGGTTACAAAGTAAAAGTTGCCGATACCGTAGGATCTGGAGATAGCTTTTTAGCTTCATTAATTTCAAAATTACTGAAGAATGAAGCGCCACAAAAAGCACTGAATTACGCTTGTGCAATGGGCGCTCTGGTTGCTTCAAAAGAAGGTGCCAACCCTAAATTTTCTTCCGAGGAAATTGAAGTATTTATGTTTCCCGAAGTTGATTAAGACTGTAGATATTTTTTCAGCTCCGAAAAAAGGAATATCACTTATAATACTATCAAAAATAAAAAGCCCGAAATTCTACGATTTCGGGCTTTTTATTTTTATAAATTTTCAGTCTTATTTATCGAATATCGCGCGATAGATATCATTTCCGTTAGCGTATAATACCAAAGCAATCAAAATAAAGAATCCTACCATTTGAGCATATTCCATAAATTTCTCGTTAGGTTTTCTTCCGGTAATAATTTCATAAAGTAGGAACATTACGTGACCACCATCTAGTGCAGGGATCGGTAAAATATTCATAAATGCTAAAATTATAGAAATCCAGGCTGTAGTATGCCAAAATGCCTTCCAGTTCCAAGCATCAGGGAAAAGTCCGCCAATCGAACCAAAACCACCAACCTGCGTAGCACCCTTTTTAGTGAACACATATTTAAATTGATATGCATAGTCATGCAAAGTCCAGTAACATTCATTAAAACCAGCTGAAACGCTTTCTGCAAGACCATATTCTCTGGTTTTAACTTCAAAATCTCTTCTTGGGGTTACTCCTAAAATCCCATCCTCATCTGGCGTAGCCATTACACTTTTAATCTCACCATCGCGCTCAAAAACAATTTCCATTTCTTTGTTTTTATGCTCTTTGGTCACTTTAGTCATTTCGTGCCAGTATCCCGTTTCTTGATCGTTGATAGAAATGACACTGTCTCCTTTTTTAAGCCCCGCGATCTGCGCTGCAGTTTCTGGAGCTACACTGTCTAAAATTGGTCTTTGTATCGGGATAAAAGGTTGCATGATACCCTCCTGAAACATCTGCTGACCAATATTCTCTGGAATACTGATCGTTTCTTCAGCACCATTTTGATGTAGTACCGTTACTGTTTTCACATCACGCATAAACAGATTTCGGTTAATATCTACGCTATTCTTAAATTCATCGCCATTCACTTGTAGAACACGATCACCGTCTTCAAAACCGTAAGCTTTAAATTGGTCTACAACTGCAAAACCTTCAGGCATTTCATCTGGGCCAATATAATTTTTACCCCAAACAAATAGAATCATCATAAACAAAAGGAAACCTAGCACTAAGTTTACAGTAACACCACCAAGCATGATAATTAAACGTTGCCAGGCTGGCTTACTTCTAAACTCCCAATCTTGCGGTGGTTGAGCCATTTGCTCTTTATCCATACTCTCGTCGATCATCCCAGAGATTTTCACATAACCTCCTAAAGGCAACCAACCAATACCGTAAACGGTCTCTCCTATTTTCTTCTTAAAAAGGGCAAACTTTACATCAAAAAACAAGAAGAATTTTTCAACTCTTGTTTTAAATAATTTTGCCGGTATGAAATGTCCAAACTCATGCAGCACTATAAGCAATGACAAGCTAAGTAGAAGTTGTATTGCCTTAATAATAAATGGATCCATTCGCTAAAATTCAAATTTAAAATCGCACAAAAGTAGTCTTTTCAAAAGACCTAGAAAAGTCTGAATATCAGTTCGCATTTATCCTGCCAAAATTTTTGCTTATTTCTTGTGGCTAATTCAGCATCAGGCTTTAATTTTGCATAAAAATTTGCTATGCGTAAATTTCTTTCCAGATATAAGATTTTCATTATCACTTTCGGGATACTCTGCGTCGTAATCATGTGGTCTATTTATTCTTTACTGAAGCCCGAAAAGAAATTAGCCATTTATCAACCAGATATGGTGAATAATGAACTTGTAGATACTACGATGCAATACGTTCGCAAGTATCATAAAATCGCCGATTTTAAACTAATCAATCAAAACGGCGATACTATTACCAATAAGAATTACAACGACAAAATCTATATTGCCGATTTCTTTTTTACTACCTGCGCAACGATTTGCCCAATAATGACCGATCATATGGTGAAAATCCAAAACCGAATTAAGGATGATCCTGAGGTTTTATTGCTTTCTCATACGGTGATGCCACGCACAGATACTGTGGCGCAATTAAAACGTTATGCTGAAGAAAAAGGAGTGATTGATGAAAAATGGAATCTTGTTACTGGCAATAAAAAGCAAATCTACGATCTGGCTAGAAAATCATACCTCGCCGCTAAAAGTGAAGGCGATGGTGGTAAATATGATATGGTCCATACCGAAAATTTTGTGTTAGTAGACAAAAACCGACAAATAAGAGGTTTTTACGATGGCACTAATCCTGAAGCTATTGAAGATTTAATGGCAGATATCAACATCCTTAAACAGGAATACCAAGACTGAAAAGTACATTTTAACGCCTAAACTTTTGTTACTGCTCAAATTCCACTATTTTTGCGTTGTTTAAATTCAATCTAAATAAATTTGAAGGTTACAGTAGCTCAATTAAATCGAGGCGAACGCGGGATAATCAAAGAATTTTCCGCAGATAATGTACCGTTAAAATTACTCGAAATGGGATGTCTTCCCGGTAACGAGGTCGAGTTGGTACAAACCGCACCCTTCAAAGACCCTATGTACCTTAACATCAACGGAAGTCACTTAGCCATCAGAAAAGAAACTGCTTTACAAATTGAAATAGAGCTTATCAAATGACCGGCAAACAGATTAATGTAGCGCTAATTGGAAATCCTAATACCGGTAAAACTTCAGTGTTTAATCAGTTAACCGGCCTAAACCAGAAAGTTGGTAACTACCCGGGATTACAGTAGAAAAGAAGGAAGGAATCTGTAAACTTCCTCGTGGTTTAAAAGCACACATTCTTGATCTTCCCGGAACGTATAGCCTTAACGCATCTTCGCTAGACGAAAATGTGGTGATTGAATTATTACTGAACAAAAACGACAAAGACTATCCAGATGTTGCCGTAGTTGTTAGTGATGTTGAAAATCTTAAAAGAAACCTTCTTCTTTTTACCCAAATAAAAGATCTCGGAATTCCTACAATATTGGTTATCAATATGGCCGATCGTATGGAACGCAAAGGTATTTCTTTAGACATTGATGCCTTAGAAGAGCGATTAAATACGAGTATTGCTTTAGTAAGTGCCAGAAAAAATATGGGAATTGATAAGCTAAAAGAGCTTATTATCAATTACCGCAATATTTCAACAACGCCTTGTGTAAATGCTTCTGTTATCGATCCAGACTATTTTGATAGTTTGAGAAAAGCATTTCCGAAGCAATCGTTATATAAACTCTGGCTGGTAATTACACAGGATGTTAACTTCGGAAATATAAACCGAAATGAACTCAGCAAAAATTCTAGCTTTAGTACGAAGCCCGTTTCTGAACTGAAACGCCTTCAGCAAAAAGAAACCATACACCGCTATCAATTTATAAACGGAGTTTTAAAAGAAACACTAACCGTAAATGCTCACGCTGCCAAAGATCTAAGATCAAGACTGGATCGCGTGCTTACTCATAAAGTTTGGGGCTATGTTATTTTCTTTGGTATTCTTTTATTAATATTTCAGGCGATTTACGACTGGTCCAGTTATCCTATGGATCTTATTGATAGTACTTTTGCCTCACTTAGTGAGATGGCAAAAACTAATCTACCTGAAGGAGTTTTTACTAATCTTATTTCAGAAGGAATTTTACCAGGCTTAGGCGGAATCGTAATTTTTATTCCGCAGATTGCATTTTTATTCCTCTTTATATCGATTCTGGAAGAAACCGGTTATATGAGTCGAGTCGTATTTTTAATGGATAGAATAATGCGCCGCTTTGGTTTAAGTGGTAAAAGTGTGGTACCCTTAGTTTCGGGAACAGCTTGTGCTATCCCGGCTGTAATGGCTACAAGAAATATAGAGAACTGGAAAGAACGTCTAATCACCATCTTGGTAGTTCCCTTTACTACCTGTTCGGCAAGATTGCCCGTGTATCTAATTATCATTGCACTTGTAATTCCCGATGATACCTTTTTAGGTTTCAACTTACAGGGCTTAATGCTTATGTTCCTTTATTTATTAGGTTTTGGAACTGCCATTGTTTCGGCCTGGATATTAAATTCAATTTTAAAAATAAAGACCAAAAGTTATTTCGTGATAGAAATGCCCAACTACAAACTTCCTATGCTTAAAAACATCGGAATTAATGTTGTTGAAAAAACAAAATCTTTTGTACTTGGTGCCGGTAAAATCATTTTGGCAATCTCCATTATTCTATGGGTACTAGCCAGCTATGGACCCGGGGATAATTTTAATAAAGCTGAAGAAATTGTTCGTGATAATTACACCGAACAAACAGCGCCAGAAAATGCCGAATTAGAGCAAGAAATCGCCAGCTATAAACTGAAACATTCTTACATAGGCATTATGGGGCGTGGTATCGAGCCTGTGGTAGCTCCTTTAGGCTACGATTGGAAAATTGGTATTGCTATTATAAGTTCTTTTGCAGCGCGTGAAGTTTTTGTAGGTACACTGGCAACTATTTATAGCGTTGGTAGTGACGAAGAAGAAACGATAAAAAACAGAATGGCTGCAGAAACCAACCCTGTGCTTGGCGGGCCTCTATTTACTTTGGCTAGCGGTGTGAGCTTATTGCTTTTTTATGCTTTCGCAATGCAGTGTATGAGTACGCTGGCTATCGTTCAAAAAGAAACCAATAGCTGGAAATGGCCAACTTTACAACTTATAATTATGAGTGTGTTTGCATATGTAGTAGCGCTAATTGCATTTCAGGTATTGAAATAAAAACGTAAGTAATTTGTAAAATTTCGACTTAAAATCTATGGAAATGATACAACATATTTTAGTCTTTCTAACTTTTCTAATCGCTGTTGGATATTTGATAACTAAGTTTGTATGGAAACCTGCTTTCCTAAAAAAAACACCCAAAAACGACAAAGCTTGCGGTATGAGCGATTGCGGTTGTCATTAATTTATCGTTTCTGATATTTGTAATAACAACTTATAATCTTCTTCTTTAATTTTTATAGGTGTTTCTGGATAAGGGGATAAGCCTTTAACTTTCAAATTAATATTGGCCAATTGCGGTAGCTTTTTAAGATTGAAATCTACAGAACTTCCGATTTCGAGAAGATATTCTCCGCAGCTTATTTCTCCCTTTTTAAGTTGAATTAAAACCTCAGCAGTTCCTGCCCAAATACAGGTCACATTTTTAGGACATCGAGAATCTGAGATCACTTCTTTCAGAATTACTTTATAATCACCATTATCAAATTCCTGTCCTATCTTCAAGCCAACCTGAGTTACAAGCACGGCAGTAGAATCTATTTGAGCTGATAAGCTAAAAATGGAAAATACGATTAAAATTACTGGCAAAAGTCTCTTCATAACCGGCTTCTTTACTTAAAGACGATTAATATTAAAAAATGTTGCAAATCTTACCCAAGCCCTACATCTAAAGTCATCATCACCATAAACCCACCTATAAAGCCTAAAGTACTTACATCGGTATATTTACTTTGTTGAGATTCTGGCACAACTTCTTCAACCACTACAAAAATCATCGCTCCCGCAGCAAAAGCTAAGGCATAAGGTAAAATTGGCTGAAAAGTCATCACTGCCCATGCCCCTAAAACAGCCGCCACAGGTTCTACAATTGCAGAAAGCTGACCATAATTAAAACTCTTCCATCTACTAAAGCCTTGGCCCCTTAAGGGCATGGCTACCGCAAAACCTTCTGGGAAGTTTTGTAATCCAATTCCTATTGCTAGGGCTACCGCACCGGCAATACTAGCCCCTTCGAATCCTGCAGCTGCACCGCCAAATAAAACACCAACAGCTAAACCTTCTGGAATATTATGTAATGTTATCGCTAAAACCAACAATACCGATTTATGCCAGGGAGTTTTTATACCTTCTTTTTCTTCACTATTAAAATTAACGTGTAGGTGCGGCAAAATTTTATCCAAGCCAAAAATGAATAATGCGCCAAGTCCAAAGCCTACTACCGCAGGTATCGTCTTTTCAAAACCTTCGCCGGGACTCATTTCTATACCAGGCGCTAACAGACTCCAAAAACTCGCTGCCACCATTACTCCACCGGTAAAACCAAGCATCCCATCAAAAAGCATCCGATTCATTTTCTTAAAAAGGAAAACCAAAGCGGCACCTGCAGCAGTAACGCCCCAGGTAAAAAGTGTAGCATATAATGCTGCTAAAACAGGATCTATACCTTCTAAATAACTAATAATATTCTCTATCATTTATCTAATCTTTATATTATAAATATGGGAATTTCTATACGATGTCTTACTTCATCTACGGTTGTTCCCAATAGTATATCTTTAAACATTTTATGACCATGGCGCCCCATTACCAATAAATCGCAGGTATTCCCTTCAGAATTTAATAACTGCGGAATAGCTTTTTTAGGCGTACCGAAGCTAAGATTTATTTCAACGATATAGCCTAAATCTCCTAATTGCTTCTTGTAATTTTTCAAAAATTCGGTATCCTTATCGGTTTCATAGTCCTGAATTTGCTTTCCGTAGATAACTGCACCGGGAGTTTCAACAGTATGTAAAAGCGTATATTTACAAGACTTGCCTCCAAGATTCAAAGCTGCGGAAATACTTTTTTTATCTGAAGCTGAAAAATCTATTGCAATCGCTATATGTTTGAAGTTTTTTTCTGAAATATCATCGATCGTTTCTGGATCCTTATGTGGCGCATGATTTTTAATCCACTCCTTTGCCATTCTCTCTTTAAAAAGTGGCCAGAAAGAAATAAATAGTAAAAGCAATGCGGTAGCTATGACGATGGGCACGACAAAAATCCAGATATAAGTAGCATCATTCGAGGAAGCAATCCAGTTTTTTAATTCATCAAAAACAAGTTTAGCGTTCAGCAAAACAATGATTACACTGATAATCCAGGAAGCAATGATAATTGGCCATTTAATATGAAAACCATTCATTGTCTTTTTATCACTTACAAAATGGATAAGAGGAATTATGGCGAAACCTAGTTGTAAACTTAAAACTACCTGACTAAGCACTAAAAGCTCTCCCGTTGCTCGCTCCCCAAAATAAATAATCGTTAGAAATGCGGGAACTATAGCGAGTAATCGTGTAATTAAACGTCTAACCCAAGGCTGAATTCTTAAATTCAGATAGCCCTCCATTACAATTTGTCCTGCCAGCGTTCCTGTTAGTGTAGAACTTTGTCCTGCTGCAATAAGTGCTAACGCAAAAAGAATTGGCGCTAAAGAAGATCCTAAAAGAGGTTCTAGTAATTGATGTGCATCCTGAATTTCGGCAACTTCAAACATTCCATTTTTAAAAAATACCGAAGCTGCTAAAATTAAAATCGCAGCGTTTACAAAAAAAGCAAGATTCAAAGCTATGGCAGAATCGATAAAATTATATCGAAGAGCCTGGCGAATACCACTTTTGGTTCTTTTAATTTTACGAGTTTGTACCAGCGAAGAATGTAAATACAAATTGTGGGGCATTACTGTCGCCCCGATAATGCCGATAGCAATGTAAAGACCATCACTGTTTGGTATTTTAGGAATAAAGCCGCTTGCAATTTCAGGAAGATCTGGTTTTGCTAAAAACATTTCCAGTAAAAATGATCCACCAATAATCGCGATAAGTGCTACGATAAAAGCTTCCATTTTTCGCATGCCTTTATTCAGTAAAAAAAGCAATAGAAAACTATCGAATACTGTAATTGAAACTCCCCACAGCAACGGAATATCAAATAATAACTGCAGTCCAATCGCCATCCCTACAACTTCAGCCAGATCGCAGGCTGCTATGGCAATTTCAGCAAAAATATAAAGTATAAAATTTACAAAAGGAGGATATTCTTCTCTAGAAGCTTGGGCAAGATCCATACCTCTAACCACGCCAAGTCTTGTACTTAAACTTTGCAACAGCAAAGCCATTATGTTAGACATTAAAAGCACCCAAAGTAAGGAATAACCAAATTGGCTACCACCAGCAAGATCGGTCGCCCAGTTGCCGGGATCCATGTAACCAACACTAATTAAATATGCCGGACCTAAAAATGCCAAAATACGCTTCCATGGCGATTTTTTTCCTGAAGTATTTACAGAATGATGAACTTCCCCCAGCGATTTATTTTGGTTGATTTTACTCAACTTTGGCCGGTTTTAAGTAAATATTATTTGCCGCAACTTTAGAGATCGTAAGCTCTTTATTATTTATCTGCAATAGCATAGAACCATCAAATTGTTCTTTTTCGAGGATACTTATGGTTTTACCCAATTTAATCTTATTGCGGTCTAAATACTGAAGAAATGCTGCGGAAGAATCTTTTACACCTACACAAACGCCTTGTTCTCCCTGATCGAATTCAGCTAAAATTTTCTTCTCCAGATTCACAAAATTACCTTTAGCATCTGGAATGGGATCACCGTGAGGATCGCGTTTAGGATATTCTAAAAACTTGTCGAGTTTATCTATAAGCTCATCAGATTTAATATGCTCTAATTGCTCGGCAATATCGTGAACCTCATCCCAGTTAAACTGAAGCTTTTCTACCAAGAAATATTCCCACAAGCGATGTTTACGAATCACCTGAATGGCAATATGCTCCCCTTTCTCGCTAAGCTTTACGCCCTGATACTTTTTATAGTTTACCAATTCTTTTTCTGAAAGCTTCTTTACCATATCGGTTACCGATGAAGCTTTGGTTTCCATTTCTTCGGCGAGCGCATTGGTACTTACACCACGAACATACTTTTTCTGTAAGTGATAAATCGATTTTAGATAGTTTTCTTCGGAAAGCGTCATTTCAAATTTAATTACATGCAAAAATACATTTTTTATTTTAAAAACAAATTTTTAGATTTGTCTAAAAATAATATTTAACCGAACTAATTTAATTTGTAATATGAAGATTTTAAAACTGTTACTATTTATTTTTCCGATGATTTTACAAGCCCAACAGGAAATCGAGATTAATGGAAAAATAACAAGCGACAGCCGTGGTGTAGCTTTTGCAAATATCTCAGTAGTTGGTAAGACTCAGGGAACTTCTTCAGATAAAAATGGTTTTTTCAGTATAGATCTTTCCGCAGGAAAACAAACTTTGAAAATCCAAGCCATTGGTTATAGGACTGAAACCATCTCTTTTATTGTAGAAGAAGAACAAAATAAAGCGCTAAATATCACTCTTAGTGAAGACCAATTAGGTTTAGATCAAATTGTAGTAAGCGCTACAAGAAATAGAGTAAACATCAAAGAAGCTCCCGTAATTGTAAATGTTTTGAGTCCAAAACTGTTTAATGCCACACAATCAATCTCGGTTGCAGAAAGTCTTAATTACCAACCCGGTGTTCGGGTAGAAACCAATTGCCAAAATTGCGGATTTACTCAGGTTCGCTTAAATGGTTTAGACGGAAGTTATACTCAGGTTTTGATAAATAGCCGAGCGGTTTTTTCAGCTTTAAATAGTGTTTATGGATTAGAGCAAATACCAACCTCAATCCTGGATCGCATAGAAGTGGTTCGAAGCGGTGGTTCTGCATTGTATGGTTCTAACGCCATCGCAGGAACGGTAAATATAATTACAAAAGATCCTGTGCTGAATTCATGGCAGGTTTCTTCTAATCTTGGTTTGATCGAAGGAAAGACGCCAGATCGAACACTTAACCTAAATGCATCGGTAGTTAGTGAAGATTTAAACAGCGGTATCACGGTTTTTGGGATGAAACGCGACCGCGATAGTTATGATGCCAACGGTGATGGATTTTCTGAACTTACCGAACTTACCAATACCAGCCTGGGAGCCAAAGCATTTTTAAAGCCGAATGAAAACAGTAAAATTACCTTAGATCTTACAGCTTTAGAAGAATATCGTCGTGGTGGCGACCGACTTGATTTAGCACCGCATCTTACCGACATTACTGAAGAGCTAGACCATAATACCGTAATTGGCGGAATTACTTATGAATTTCACAATAAAGACTTAAGAAATAATTTCTCTGTATATACCTCTGGGCAGCATACCGATCGTAAAAGCTTTTACGGCGGTTTAGGCGGTGGCCGCACGCGACAAGATTCAATTTCTGCGGCGAATGCTTACGGAAACACCGATGACCTTGCGCTACTTTTTGGTGGTCAATTTACCAGGAATTTTAAAAGTAATGATGATATTTTAACTGTTGGAACCGAATATAATCTAAGCAATACCGAAGATAATATTCCCGGCTATAATCGATATATCGATCAGAAAGTAAATTCTGTTGGCGCTTTTGCGCAATACGAATGGAAACCGTCAGAAAAGTTTACCGCATTAATTGGTGGACGATTGGATTATGTTGATGTTGACGGTAGTTATTCTATCCAAAATATAAGTCGTAATTCTCAAATCGATCAAACCGTTGTTAGTCCGCGGTTAACATTACGATATAAACCGTCAGACGATTGGCAGTTTAGAGGAGGGTACGCTCGTGGTTTTAGAGCTCCGCAAGCTTTTAATGAAGATTTACACGTTTCCTCGGTTGGCGGCGAACCACAATTTGTGATCTTATCTAACGATCTGGAAACTGAATATTCTAACGCCTACACAGCCTCAGTTAACTATTCTAAGAATTTCAATAAACTGCAAACAAACTTCTTGCTAGAAGGTTTTTATACTGATCTTGAAAATCCTTTTACAACCATTAGTACCGGAGCGAGTCTACCTAATGGATCGATTTTAGAAGAAGTAAGAAATGGTAGCGGCGCTTACGTTAGCGGTATGAATGTTGAAATTGGGATTTCTCCTTCTTCAAAATTTAGCTTTCAAATGGGCGGAACCCTTCAGAATTCCAAATATAAAGAAGATCAGGTTTTGTTTGAAAGTGATGGAAACACCCAAAATGAAAATGATATTGTAATTTCAGAATTTGTTAGAAACCCGAATGTTTATGGCTATTTGAACACCAATATTGCTTTATTTGAAGAAACAAGTCTGGATCTTACCGGAACCTACACGGGACCAATGACGGTACCTTTGGTAGTGAGCGATTCAGGATTTTTACAATTGAATGAAAGTGATTCTTTTTATGACATTAACCTGAAGCTGAGTCATCATATCGATATTACTGAAAATTTTCAGATGAATGTTTATGGCGGTGTTCAGAATATTTTTAATGCGTATCAAGATGACTTTGATACTGGCGCGACTCGAGATTCTGATTATGTTTACGGCCCAGCGCAGCCCCGTACTTTTTACTTCGGAATAAAGTTTGGAAACCTGCATAATCTATAATTTGAAAACTTGCTAATGTGATGATGTGCAACTGCAAGTTGGCAAAGAAGTTAGACCGCTTAGGATATTAAAGAGACGAATATAGACTGAAGAATCTGGAGATAGGACTAATTTATATTCAAATTGAAGATTTGATAATTTGAAAATGCGTTAATGCGAAATAAGAATTTAGATCGCTGCATTCTTAGAAATAGAGAAGAGGTAAGAGATTTTGAATGCTGACTGGTGGATAGGTTAATTTCAGTTGAATGCCTCTGCTGTCTTCTTGCTGAACTTGATTCAGCATCTCATACTGATTAGAAAATAGAGTGAGAATGCTGAATTTTGAATAAAAAAATATGAAGACTAATGGTTTTCCTAAAATAGTTAACTAATTAAATCTGAATAGATAGAACCAAAATATGACTAAAAATCTTCAAATTTTAATCTTATTCCTAGCGCTTCCCTTACTAGGGCATAGTCAGGAAAACGATAAAATAAATTGGATCAATTTTGAGCAATTGGAGGATTCTCTTAGCGTAAAACCTAAGAAAACATTTGTCTATTTTTATGCAGATTGGTGTGTGTATTGCAAAAAAATGGATCGAAATGCGTTTAAAAACCCTGAAATCATTACAAAATTGAATTCAGATTACTATGCAGTAAAAATGAATGCAGAAAGTACCGATACGATCACTTTTGAAGGTCAAAAATTCTACAATCTACAAGCTGAGACACAGCGAAACGGCATTCATCAAATTCCGTTGCTTTTGGCGAGTCGAAAAAATAAGGAATTTAGCTTACCTGCAATTTTGATTTTAGATGAAAAATTTAACCTTAAAAAACGCGAATTTGAGTATTTGACGAGTAAAAAAATGTTGCAACTGATCATTGCACATTAAGCTAAGTGCTTACTATTGCGCTGCCAATGGTAAAACAACAAGAAGTTCAAATTCAGAAATCTCTATCTCCTCTAAAACTTCACCATTTACCGATGCTCCCACCGGAATAATATAAGAATAGCAAGGTTCTTCTATTTGTTCTGCCTGTAAAACCAGATCGACTGTTTCATACCCATCAATACTAATTTGATATTGAAAAGTTTCCGTATAGCCGAGCAAAAATACTCCCAGAGAATATTGAGCTTCACTAAGTTTAGAATTAGGTTCTGCGTATTCGATTTCGGGAATATAAACAAATCCAGGATCCCCTAAATCTGATTCTATCTTAATAGTTTCTGGATCTATACTTCCGTTTTCAATAAGATTTTCTCCCGAAGCATCGACCAGTCGTATCAAACATTGCGGAGAATAATAAGAATCTAGTAATACATCTTGTCGTGAAGAACATTCGGTTTCCCCATCATCATCACCTGCGCAACCTACCAGAAATACCAATAAAAATAAATATCGCAAAGTAACCTTCATAAAGTATTGTTTAATAGATAGATACCTAAAATACTAAATGGTTGCGTAACTATACAAAAATAATTTGCGTTAGGGATTGCAGTGAAAATCCTTTTGGGAGGCACGAGCAAAAGATTGTAGCGTAAAGCCCGGCCGCAGGCAACGCCCAAAAATGTTATTTATCTTAGAAAGTTTGAAGCAATTATATTAAGAGACGCAATGCGTGTTATAAACCGCGCTCTTTTTGGATGGTCTCGTAGGCTTCTTGCACTTTATCGAATTTTTCTCTGGCACCTTTTTTATAGGCTTCATCCATATCCAAAAGTTTATCGGGATGATATTTTTTGACCATTTTTCGGTAAGCTTTTTTCACTTCGGCATCTGATGCTGATTTCTCGATTTCCAAAATTTTGTAAGCATTCTCTGGCGATTGCTTAAAGAACATCGCTTTTATACTCTCAAAATCTTTAGCGCCAATTTTTAGAAAACTGGCTATTTGCTGAATCATATTTGCCTCTGCACTACTTACCGTGCCGTCGGCCTGAGCTATCCCGAATAGAAAATGAGTGATTTGTAATCGTGTTGGATATTGGGTGCGGCTGGCTAAATACTGAGAAATGCGGGAAGCCGATAATTGTCTATCTTTAATTACATCGTTAAAAGTTCTAAAGGTTGCGTTGGCACGCTCTTTCCCATAGGCACGCACAAAATAAGAACGTACGTAATCGAGTTCACTTTGAGAGACTTTCCCATCGGCCTTAATAACCAGTGCACATAGCGAAAGTAAATTGAGTTCGAAATCGCCGGGAGATACCTTAGATTCCTGTTTTCCCATCATGGATTGTAGAAAACCACCGCTATTACGGTTCCAATTATCTAAAAGTGTCCCAATAATAAATCCTAGGATCGCTCCCGGAAATCGCATGTACATAAAACCTAAAACAGCTAGAAGCCACTTTATCATAGATTGCAAATTTTTAGCAAAGATAACATTTACAAAACTAAAAGCTTTTATTGTAAGGCACAGGTTTTCTACCCGACAACTTGATTAGAAATTTAGGTTTAAGCATTGATATTCATTAAGCTGAACTTAATTTAATATCTTTGTATCTAATAACGTTTAATATAAATAATTACAATATATGTATCCAGCAGATTTAGTAAAACCAATGCGAGAAGATCTTACAAGCATAGGTTTTGAAGAATTACATACCGTAGAAGATGTTGAAGCGGCAATGAAAAAAGACGGCACTACGCTTGTTGTAGTAAATTCGGTTTGTGGATGTGCTGCAGCGAATGCAAGACCAGGAGCTAGAATGTCTTTACAAAATGCAAAAAAACCAGATAATCTTTTTACTGTTTTTGCAGGTGTAGATCGTGAAGCTACAGATTTAGCTCGTGGATTTATGGTACCATTCCCACCATCTTCTCCATCAATGGCTTTATTTAAAGATGGCGAATTAGTGCACATGTTAGAGCGCCATCACATTGAAGGTCGTCCTGCTGAAATGATTGCAGAAAACCTTACCGGTGCTTACGATGAGTTCTGCTAGATAGAATTCACATTAAAAATATCAAAAACCGACATTCAAGATGTCGGTTTTTTTTGTTTATAACGCAACCTTTTTTAAGAGCTGCATCTAAAAAATATATGAAAAAATTAGTGCGTATACTATCGCTTTTTAGTTTGGTCTCTTGTGCAGATGATGATGCAGATAGAGCTGTATTTGAAATGCAATTGCAGGAACAATTTGAAGCTATTGAGCAATTTGCTATTTCTGGAAATTGCAGCGAAGATACAGATTGTGATTATCTACCTTATGGAAGAAAAGCTTGTGGTGGACCAGAAGGATTCGTAGTTTTTTCAACAAGCATTAATACTGAAGCCTTACAAGAAATGATTGAGGATTATAATGAGCTTAAAGTTGAATACTTCGAAAGGTTCGATAGCTTTTCAGATTGCAGTATTGTAAGTCCCAATTTTATCGCCGGCTGCCTGGATAATAAGTGTGCTAAGATGATCGAATAAGAAAACTACGGCTCATTTCCCTGTAAAAACTTATTTTTGTAGTTTTAAAATGAATAATGAAAAAACTACTATCCTATCCGTTAACGGTAATTTTTTATTTTTTCTTCTTTTTAACCCTACTAATATTTCATCCAATTCAATGGATTTCATTAAAATTAGGCGGTTATAAAGCGCACAAAAAAAGCGTAGACATTTTTAATTTCTTTCTTTTACGCTGCCTTAACTTATTGGGAACTAGAATCATTGTAGAAAACAAGCATAACATCCCGCTAGAACGACCTTGCATTTTTGTGGCCAATCACCAGGGAGTTTACGATATCCCGCCGATTATCTGGTATCTAAGAAATCACCACCCAAAATTTGTAAGTAAAAAAGAACTAGGTAAAGGAATTCCTAGTATTTCTTTCAACTTAAGACATGGCGGTTCTGTACTAATCGATCGTAAAAACAGAAGAGAAAGTTTACTCAAAATGGCCAAATTCGCCAAATATTTGAAAGAAACGAATCGATCTGCCGTAATTTTTCCTGAAGGAACCCGAAGCAGAACAGGACAGCCAAAAAAATTCGCTGCGAGTGGAATGCAAATGCTTTTTAAGCAAATGCCGAACGCACTGGTTGTTCCCATCACTATAAATAATTGTTGGCAACTACTAAAAAACGGAAGTTTCCCGCTTACGACAGGTGTTAAGCTACACATGAAGGTTCACGAACCAATAGAAATTAATACTAGCGATCCTGAAAGTCTGGTCGCTCTGGTAGAACGAACTATAATTACTGATATTAGATAATATGAAGAATGAGGATTTAATTATAGAAAATACCATTCAGTTTGTAAAAGATACCCTTAAAAATGCCGAAGGTGGGCATGATTGGTTTCATATACAGCGCGTGTTAAATACTGCTGAACTTATCGCTCAAACCGAGAATGCGAATTATTTTATAGTGCAACTTGGCGCTTTGCTTCACGACATAGCCGACTCGAAATTTCATAATGGCGATGAAACTGTGGGCCCTAATTTAGCTTCTGAATTTTTAGCCTCTCAAAATGTTTCTTCGGAAGTGATTGAGCATGTCGTTAATATAATTCAGAATATTTCATTTAAAGGTGGAAATATCGAACAACAATTTCATTCTGATGAATTGGATATCGTGCAAGATGCCGACCGTATTGATGCGCTTGGAGCGATAGGAATTGCCAGAACCTTTAATTACGGCGGCTTTAAAGGAAGATCGCTTTATGATCCAGAAATCGAACCGAAATTAAACATGACCAAAGAAGAATATAAAGCTTCTAACGCCCCAACAGTAAATCATTTTTACGAAAAATTATTATTACTGAAAGATCGCATGAATACTAAAACAGGTGCTGAAATTGCCCAAAAACGCCATGAATTTATGGAGCAGTTTTTAGATCAGTTTTATGCGGAGTGGGAAGGCTCAAAATAATAAAGCCAGTGCAAATTACACTGGCCATATTATCAAAATTATATTTACAGAAAGTTACCCTTTAACCGGGGCTACCTGTTCTACTTTCAGATGTTCTGCGAAAAATCCCATCATCGCTTTATACAAGTCTAATCGGTTTTCTTCTTTACCAAAGCCATGTCCTTCATCGTATTTTACCATATAAGGTACTTCAACGCCTTTTTCGCGAAGGGTTTCTACGATCTGGTCGGCTTCATTAATATTCACACGAGGATCATTAGCACCTTGCACCACAAACAATGGATGTTTTATTTTTTCTACTTGCAATGCAGGAGATATCTCGTCCATAATCGTTTTTTCTTCTGGAACTCCAGGATTATACCAGATCTTGTATAATAGTTCACGGTACTTTTCCCAATACGGCGGAATAGTTTCCATAAAAGTATTTAGGTTACTAACTCCAACATAATCTACTCCGCAAGCATATTTATCTGGAGTTTTAGTCATTCCGCGTAAAACAGCATAACCTCCGTGGCTTCCACCATAAATTGCTACGCGGTCTTTATCTATCCAACCTTGATTTACGACATAATCTACACCATCTTCAACATCATCCATAGCTTTACGGCCTATTTGCCCGAATCCTGCTTTTAAAAACTCTTTACCGTAACCTCCTGAAATTCTAAAATTAACATGCAAAGTAGCATATCCTCGACTTGCAAATAATTGCGCCTCTGGATTAAAGCCCCAGTTATCACGAATTCCCTGTGGCCCACCGTGAGGATTTACAACTAAAGGAACTTGCTTGCCTTCTTCGTAATTGTGTGGTAAGGTAATATAGCCGTGCAAGTCTAGCCCATCTCTACTCTTAAAAGAAATAGGTTTCATACTTGCCATATCTTCAGCCTTAAGATGTGGTAGTAATTTATATAGCAATGTAACCGTATCTTTCTCTACATCGTATAGGTAATATTCGCCAACTATTTTATCGCTGGTTACTGCAACCATATATTTAGATTCATCATCGGTTCTGCCTACAGTGAAGAATTGTTTGTCACCAAATTCTTTTTCTAATCGATTGTAGATCTTTTTATAAGTATCACTTACCGGAATTATATTTGTTTTTTCTCCCGTGTACGAGAAATAGTCGATTTCGTAATTTCTTTTTCTAGAAAGTGCCATTCCAGAAACATCAAACGTGTCGTTGCTAAAAACCGTTTTAATCTTCTTATTCTTTTTTAAATCGTAATGCTGAATCTCGGTTTTATCACCTTCTAAATTCGAGATTACATAAGCATCATCAGGATTATCTGAACCTGGATTAAAAGAAGAAATACCAAAATTATCTCCAAATTCAGTTAATTTCACTTGTTTGTATTCGCCATCTATTTTATACAGCAACTCTGTATTTACTCCATCTACAATTCGAGTAATTGCTCTTAAGTTTCCTTTACGATCAAAATCGTAACCAGCCACCGGTGGTTCACCTTCCTTAACCGTGTATAATTTGGTAACTTCACCTGTATTAATATTAAGACGATAAGGTTCTTCTTGCTGTAGATTATCCTTATTCATCTGCACAATTACATGCGCTTCATCTTCTTTTAAAGATTCCAGAATATTTACTCTTACGCCTTCAAAAGGAGTTAATTCTTTATCATTCTCACCATTTACATCTACTCCATAAACATGGTAATTTTCATCGCCACCTTTATCTTGCATATATAAAATACGGCCATTATTAGCCCAGGAGAATCCGCGTATTAAATCTTCCTCTTGTTTCTTCAATAGGCGTTCGTCTCTGGTTTCGGTATCCATTAAGTATAAATCTCGCTCACCGGATTCTCTACGCTTCATGTAAGCGATAAATTTTCCATCGGGAGATAATTGAAACGCAAATGCCTTTGGTGTTCTAAAATAGTCTTCTACGGAATAGTTATAATTTCCGGTTTCTTTAGCAGCAAGTTTTTTTAATGCTTCTTCGCTAGATGCTAATGATGTATTTCCTGGTTTTGTCTTCAAAGTTTTCTTTAATTTTAGCGGGTACTCTTGCCCCATTTGCTCATAAGTTCCTTCAATGCTTTCGCCGGTAAGCTTCCCGGTATAAGTCATTTTCATTTTAGCCGACTTGATCGTCAACGTATCGTCTTGCAAAATTACCGAATCTAATTCGATTCCTGAAGCGCCCTGGGCAGGAACATCTAAAGTGCCAGTATAGCCATCTTCGGAAGGAAAAATATTAAAAATAAGTTCCAGTTGCATTCCCTGCACTGCCAGTTCTCCGCTATAGGAACCGTTAAGATCTTGTGCCTGTAAGGAAGTTCCTAGGATCAGGATAAATAAAGTAGTTATTAGTTTTTTCATGATAGTTGGTTTACTAATTAGTAGAAACAAAATTTTTTTGTTACACTTCAAACCAACATATCACTTTAATATTTAGACAATTATAAAAACTAAACTGTCTCTTTTTGACAAACGGGACAGTAATAGGTTGTTCTTCCTGAAACTTTGGTTTGTGCAATTTTTCCATTATTACGTGGGCAATCGGCACCTTCTCCTTCTTTCCGGATGGAAGTAATATAAGATTCCGGAACTCGTTTTCCTTCTATCCTAACTTCTTTTACAAGTTCTAAAATTTCAATTATACTTTTAAAAATTGATGTTAGTTGTTTTTGGCTAAGGGTATTAACTTTGGTTTTGGGATGAATTTTAGTTTGAAATAAAACCTCATCGGCATACATATTCCCAATACCGGCAATTATACTCTGATTCATCAATAAGCCTTTTATCGTTCCGGAGCGGCCCTCTGTAAGTTCCAAAAATTCAGATTCTTTTAAATTCAAGGCATCGTTTCCTAGCTTATGAGTTTTTTGAAATTCTTCCAGACTTTCGGCTAAATACAGTTTTGCAAATTTACGCGGACAGGTAAAAGCGAGCTTCGAATGATCTTCAAAAATCAGCTTCAATTGTGTATATTTTGGAGTATCGTCATGCTGGTAAAAATCGAGTTTGCCTGTCATCCCAAAATGCATTACCAAACCACCGCCATTCTTTAATTTCAGAAATAAATATTTCCCCAATCGATCGGTAGACTCAAATTCGTTATTTTTTAATGCTTTCTCAAAATCTGTCTTTGGCGACTGATAGATCTTTTTATCGCCGGTTTCTACCTCTACAATCTTTTTATGCAAAATCGTAGCATCTGCATATTTTTTCTGGTAAGAAACTTCTGGTAATTCTGGCATTGTGCTTTGGTTTAAGATTTAAGGTTTTCGGTTGAGCGTTCAGCCTTCAGCTATCAGCTATTGGCTCATTCAAATTGAGCAATTAGAATTCAAAATAATTTAGTCACATTTTCAAATTATCTTGTCTCTTTTCTAAATTCTAACATCTCAATTCTAACCAATCTAAAATTAAAAATCCTAAAACCGTAATTCGCTAAATTCCTGCTAAAATTTAAAACTTCAACATATCAAGAACAATAAAAATCTATTTGAAAAAACTACAATTTTGGAAAAATATAAATTTATCGATTAAATGGATATTTAGAGATCCAATGGAAACCTCTATTGTTCAGTAAGAAATCTTCACGTCCTTTTCTTTCGGTTTTAAAATAGATACTATCACCTTTAAAAATACCTTCGAACTCATAAACATTCGATTCGGGTTTCATTTTATAATCAAAAAACCCAACTTTACTAGAATCACGTTCCTTTAAATAGATCTTTTGGTCAACGGTATCTATTTCAGCAACGTAATAAAAACCTTCATCGTTCATTTTTTGAAGATACAAAAGCTCTGGCTGATCAAAAATAAGTCGCTTAAATTGTAAACTATCATCTAATAGTACCGATCTTTTCTTATGATTCAGCTGAAATTCATTTAGCTCATAAATTCCGTATAACTCGTGCTTAGGACCAAGGTCACCATAAGTATCTTGTCTACGTATTGTAGAAATCAGTTTTAAAACAACAAATAAAATTAAGAATGAAAACTTGGCAATTTGAATGGTATAATTTTTCCATTTTTCTGAAAATGGTTTTACGTATTCGAATTTAGATACATCACGATTAAGGATAAAAACATTTAATAATCTTTTGCCGTCGATCAAAATCAAAAAGGCTGAAAAAATACATAAATGCAGGGAAAATAATTTTACGGGAATATCATAAGAGATATTCATCATAAAAACATTTAGCATCACTCCAAAACTCAAAACGGCCCCTAATGTTCTAGTTCGTTTGAATATTAGCAGAGTAGCAGCAATAGTTTCAGACCAGCCTGCAAATATGGTATAGGTTTTAGAAAAACCCATATAACTCCAGGCCAGCCCCATTGGTGACATTTCACCAAAAGGAGTTACAAGCCTTATTAAATATGGCTCCCAAAACTGAAGCTTAAAGACTTTAATAATTCCGTAAGTGATTAATACAAATATTAGGTAATAACGAACATATTGTCCTCCTATATAAATGAGTTTCTTTGAATTCATTTTTCTTCGGAACAGTAAGAAAATTACTGTGCAAAGCATAAAACTAAAATCCCTATCAATAAACATCTCACAAAGTCGTATAAAGTATCTCCACTCCCTGTGTTTTGAACATGAAGAGCATCTGAGTTATTCAGAAAAGTCTCAGAGAACCAAGGAACTATAACATGCCATGTATTTCGATCAAATATTCTTTCAAAAAAGTATAGAGGAGTAAATGAGTTTAGCGGAAACGGGAAAATATAAAGGACCGAGTAAATAAAGAAAAACAGAACTACATATTTCAGCAATTCTTCGCCAAAGGAATTGAGTTTCATAATTTTTGATTGATGATTTAAGTCTTAATGAAAAAGCTTTCCTTTAAATAACGAAACTCCAACTATAATATTTTCAGCCTATTATTAAAACAACTTCATCTGCCCATCTTTGTATTGCTCATGTAAGTCACAATTTAACGGCTTTCTTTCTCTATTTTTTAGATACAGTTTTCTAGCAATTTTAAATTGTTGTTTTACCTGATTGGCAAATTCGCCTTCTCCTTTCATCCTGGTTCCAAAACGGCTGTCATTTAAACTTCCGCCGTGTATATTTTCAATTTGGTTTAATACTTTTTCTGCTCTATCAGGCATAGTTTTTTTGATCCAATCGGTAAAAATTCCACCAATAGCACCGTTCAAGCGAACAATAGTATACCCTACACTTAGCGCTCCTCGATTGGCTATTTCTTTAACTAAAGGCATAATCTCATGACTATTAATCGACGGAATAATTGGTGCCATCATTACACTTACGGGGATATTTGCTTCAGCAAGTTTTTCTATAGTTTCCAAGCGTTTTTTAATACTGGCTGTTCTTGGTTCCAGGATTCTTCTAGTTTCTTCAGACAGCGAGGTGATCGAAAGATTTACAGTAATTAGATTGTCCTGCGCCAATTCTTTTAGAATATCTAAATCGCGTTGCACTAACGCATTTTTAGTGATGATCGCAACCGGGTGACGATATTTTAAAAACGTCTGTAATAACTTTCTTGTTATTTGTAGTTGCTTTTCTATTGGTTGGTAACAGTCGGTATTTCCGGATAGCACAATAGGCACCGCATCCCAGCTTTTGCTTCGTAGTTTCTTTTCGAGCAATTCAACAGCGTTTCTTTTTACTAGAATTTTCTGTTCAAAATCTAAGCCTGCGCTGTATCCCCAGTATTCGTGAGAATTTCGAGCATAACAGTAAATACAGCCATGTTCGCAACCCTGATAAGGATTTAAAGAATATTCCATCCCAACATCTGGACTTACAACTTTATTCACAATCGTTTTTGCAAAAGTATCGATCGTGGTAGTCTTGCGTTCCTCAAAATCATCCCCTTCCGCAGCGCAGTAATTTAAAAAATCATCTCTAAATTCATGACTATTTGCATCAAACCGATTGGAAACATTACGCTGTGCTCCTCTTCCTTTTATGTAATCTTGTGCATTCGACATTTTTCAAAAATATGGAATTTTTCCTTATTTAAGGAAATAATACTAATAATCAAATGTAAAATAAATATATACACCTAAGCGTTGAGAGGTATATTTACTAAATTTTAGAGTCAGGCAACCATTTAAGACATTCTTGCGTCTTAATAAATAGAAACTATCATTAATCATATTAAATGACCAGAATATTCACTTTAGCCCTTTTAATGCTATCATTTATCATAAATGCTCAGCAATTAAAAACAATTCCGCTTTTAGCGCCCGGAAGTAATACATATGATAATTTAGATTTTCTAAAAGAAAAGCTTCAAGATAAAAATATCGTCATGCTGGGGGAACAAACCCATATGTATGCGAGTATCTTCGAAATGAAAATTCGAATTATTGAATACCTGCATCAGGAATTAGGCTATAATACCATTGCTATGGAATCTCCAATTTATGATATCTGGAAAATGAACCAAACGGGATTTGAACCCTATAAGTTTAACAAGGCCATATGGGGAGTTTGGGGAAATAATGAAGAATTCCAGCGCCTGGTAAATTATATTGAAACGAATGACCTTAAAGTTATCGGAGTTGATTCTCAGGTCATGAACACCTCAAATTTCACTGACGATTTTTTTGATTTCATTGAAGAAAATAATCTACGTTTAAAACTCGATGAAAATGATTTAGGAATTATAATTGAAGGGATTTTAGAAAATTCAACTTTCGATGATTCAGACCTAAATTTTAGTCAGTTTAAAAGAGAAATTGAATCTATAATTCGGCAAATTGAAAAACGAACAAACACTGAAACTAACTATTATTGGGTGCAATTCACTAAAAGTCTATTAGCTTCCGCAAACGACGTTTATGAAAATTCGAAGCCCATTCTTTCCGAAGATTTCATAAATAAACAACATAATTTCAGGGATGCTCAAATGGCAGACAACCTAATTTCTTATGTTGAAAGAAATCCAAAGGAGAAAATTATAGTTTGGGCAGATAATATTCATATCATGCTAGATAATTCTTCCATAAATGAACCAATAATAGGAGGGTTTATTTCCGCAGGAACTTATATCAAGGAAAAACTTCGAGACAACGTTTACAGTCTAGCAACAATTCATGCTAACGACTCTCTATATGATGATGGAAGAAGGAAATGGGAAAAAACACCTATAAAAACTGGCTCTTTTGAGGATATACTTCGTAAAAAACAAGCGGATTATTTGTTTATAGATGCTCATCAAAAAGCAATGGATAAATCTTACGATTCTCGGTTATTAAGTTTTATAAATTTTTATGAGCTTCGATTAAATGAATTTCATGATGGCTATATATTCTTGAAACAGGCAACCTTACCTAAAAGCGAAAGTAAAGCAATAACTAAGGCTAAAGAAGATACTATAACAGAAAGTAAAATTGCTTCGCCTAAGGCTGAAAAAGAAAAGTCTGGTAAAATCATCACATTAAAAGGAAAACTTATAGACGCTACAAATAACGAAGCGGTAGCTTTTGCAAACTTGATTATGAAGGAGGAGCAAATTTATAGAGTTGCCGATGAGAATGGTCATTTTGAGCTTAGCGTAAACGAAAGAATGTTTAAAGAATCTTCTGTTGAAATTTCTTCAATGGGTTATAAAAGTAAAATTATTGCTTTAGAAGAATTACAAAAGGAAATACAACTTGAGCCTAGCTTTGAGAGTTTAGCTGAAGTTGTCATTTCAGCTCATTTAACTCCAATTTCTGTATTAAAAAAAGCAGTTAAAGCAAAGTATAAAAATCATACAAAAGAGGACTTTAATTATCAACGCTATAGCCATATTATACTGAATGCCAAAGACACTACTTTTATTGATGTAGACCTGATTACAGCGAATCACGACAATGGTTTCAAATCTGAAAACCGAACTACTAAACGAGTAGAACAAATACGATGGAATAAAAATTTAGCTAAAAATGTTTATAAAAATACATGGCAATTTTTCAGTTTTCGAGAAGATCCTATTCGTTATGCTAACATTTTGCATAAACGAAAATATAAAAAGTTCGATTTAGAGTTTGTAAGCTCAGGATTAGCGGAGGATAAAGGCAATTATATTATTGCATTCAGAACCAGCCGAAATAAATGGAATTACACCAATAGAGGCTATCCTACCGCCTATTCCGGCAAAGTTTATATCGATAAAGCTAGTTTTGCCATAATCAAGGTGGTGGAAAACTGGGAAACCCATTTAGATGAAAAAGAAGTTGAAAAGCACTATTCTTATAGGAGAGATCACCAAGATGAAAAAAGCCTCATTATAAAAGAAGAAAATATAGCTTATTATAATAAAATCTATAATGGTAAACATTACCCATCCAAATATCTTAGACGTAATTATAAGGAAGGAGAATATAACAACGGAAAGAAAGTAAGTAACGTGTTTGAAATCGAATCTTATCTATACGATTATGAATTTGAGGATGTAGAGGAAATAAATTATGAATATTTTGGAAAGGAAGAGCAAACGCTTTTAAACCGTATAGATTATGATCCTGAGTTTTGGAATGATTTTGAATCTAAAACCCTAAAAAACTAAAAGTCCGCATATTAAATGCGGACTTTTAGTTTATAACTATTAGAAAATCTCTTTATTTCCCAGGAAAATCGGCTTTCCGTTTGTTCAAAAAGGCTGAAGTTCCCTCTTTAAAATCTTCGGTTCCAAATGCATTTCCAAATTCGTTAATTTCAATCTCAAATCCATTTACGCCTTTTTCGCAGCTGGCATTTATAGCTTTAATGGCGCCTTCGATAGCGACCATCGAGTTATTCATAATTTTAGAAGCCAACTTTTCCGTAAATTCTATAAGCTCGCCTTGCGGAGTTACATGATTCACTAAATTATATCGTAGAGCCTGATTGGCATCGATCATTCCGGCAGTCATAATCATTTCCATTGCACGACCTTTCCCTACTATTTGAGATAAGCGCTGCGTTCCTCCATATCCAGGAATCACGCCAAGAGAAACTTCTGGTAATCCCATTTTTGCATTTTCTGAAGCCGTTCTAAAATGTGCTGCCATTGCCAATTCTAATCCGCCACCTAACGCAAATCCATTAATCGCTGCGATTACAGGTTTCGGAAAATTAGCCACTAAATCAAACAATTTTGCCTGGCCTTCAGCCGCAAGCTTTTTACCTTCTTCCGGAGAAAAATCAGCAAACTCACTAATATCTGCACCAGCAACAAAAGCTTTTTCCCCACTTCCGGTAAGAATAATTATTTTGATATCTTCATCTTCTTCAGCCTCAACAAAAGCCTCGTGAAGTTCTTGAATGGTATCTTTATTTAAAGCGTTCAGTTTAGAGGGTCTATCTATCGTGATGTATAAAATCGCATCTCCTTCTTCAACTAAAATATTTTGATAACTCATCGTTTTCGTTTTTTCTTAAAGTTAAAATTTTAATCTCATCTTCCAAAGGAACAGTGATAGTTACTTAGGAAAACGAACTTTGAAGATAGTACCTTTCCCTGGTTTTGAGATGAAATTTATAGTTCCCTTATAAGTTTCTACGATATTTTTAACCATTGCCAAGCCCAGACCCATACCGCTAGATTTTGTGGTGAATTTAGGCTCGAAGATCTTTTCGCGATTTTCTTCTGTAATTCCGTGGCCATTATCAGAAATACTTATACACACCGTTTTTTCCTCTTCCTGGATATCCACAACAATTTTTGGATCGCTAACATCATCCATCGCCTGGATGGCATTTTTAACCAAATTGGTAATCACTCTAATAAGCTGCGTACGATCGAACTTCGCAAGGATTTCTTCTTTTTCTGAATGAAATACAATATAGTTTTCATTAAAAATATCCAGCGCTAATTTGGTGATTTTAGGCACATTGAGTGTCTCGTTTTGCTGCGCCGGCATTTTAGCAAAATTGGAAAAGGCTGAAGCAATCGAACTCATCGTATCGATCTGATTTATCAAGGTGTCGCAAAACTCATTTACCTTATGCTCGATTTCAGAATCATCTTTATCAAATCTACGTTCAAAACTTTGCACACTTAATCGCATTGGTGTAAGCGGATTTTTAATTTCGTGTGCTACCTGTTTGGCCATTTCTCGCCAGGCTTGTTCTCTCTCGTTAGTCGCCAGCTTCACCGCACTTTCTTCGAGCTCGTCGATCATACTATTGTAAGCTGAAATAAGCGCATAAATCTCTTCGGAAGCATTGCTCAGTTCGATTTTTTGGTTTCTCTTATCCAGACGAGTCTGATTAATTTTTTCTGAAATAATCTTAAGCGACTTTGTAATATATTTTGAAAGAAAATAAGACATGATTATCGCGATCGCCAGCATAAAAAGATACACCTCGCCCAAGCGCATTAAAAAATCATTTAAATCACGATTAAGCACACTATCATCCTGAAGGTACGGAAGATAAAGTATCGCTAAAGGTTTAAACTTTTGATCGGTAATATAGGTGTAAGATGACTGAAACTTCTCGCCATCGGATTCCCCTTTTAATAAATAACGTCTGTTAGAAGAAGCTTCAAGCTTTTTAAGAATAGGGGCGGAAATTGTATAATCTGTGGTATCCTTAAAAAAATTTTCTTTTGAGCTTATTAATAATTTCCCTTCAAGATCGTAAATATTAATCTGCATTTCGTGAACCTGAGACATTTCGTAAATCTTCTGGTTCTGCTTAAAAATAGGAGAAATGTTTTCAGTATCGACCACATAAGTGGTACTTGCCAACACAAAATTAATATTCTCTCTAATGGCCTGCTCTTTTCGTTCTAAACGCTCGCGGTGATAATCTTCGGCTTCTTCTTTATATTGATATACCGTAACCCCGGCTATCAAAATAGAAGCTCCCAGCACCAAAAGAATCATGGAGATAAAAATACGAGTACGTAAGGATAATTTTAAAAGCTTCATAAACTTCCCGTTACTGCAAATTAGTTAAAATCATTGGGATAATAATCGCTAATCCTAATCGCAATAATTTTTTACTGAAGAATCAATTATCACACCAATTAAGCATCGGGGTTTTTAGATCTGATCTTTTTGTACAATTTAATTCCCAGCATCAATAATATACCGAGTGCAAATATCCCCAGCACGCCAAAAATCCAATTAAGCGCACTACGAACAATCACTAGAAATATTACTGAAAAAAGGATAACTGTAGCTCCTTCATTCCAAAGGCGCATTTGCGAGGATGTATATTTTACTTTATCTACCTGAAGTTGTTTAAAAATATGATGCGTTTTTAAATGATAGGCTATTAATAAAATAACAAACCCAAGTTTTACATGCATCCAACCTTGCTGCAACCAAACCGGCTGCATAATTAACAGAATCACAGCAAACAAAGTCGCCAAAACAGCAGATGGCCAGGTAATAATAAACCACAAACGCTTAGCCATTAACTTTAGCTGGTTTCCTAAAATCGACTTATCTGGTTCAGGTTTGTCGAAAGCTTCGATTTGATAAATAAATAAACGCGGAATATAAAAAAGACCTGCAAACCAGGTGATCACAAAAATAAGATGAAGCGATTTTATATAATTATAATATTCCAATTAGCGTTTTTTTATTTTATTTTTCAAAAGTAAAAAGAGTAAGTTGAAAACAGATTATTTCTTAAGGCTATTTAATAAAAATGCAAGAATTAACCCTAAGGCTGTTGCAAGCCCAGCAAAATAATCGTCCTTTTTAAAAGCTTTTGGAAAAACCTCTGTAGCTAAACTTGCCACAACAGCACCGCCTGCAAAGCACCTTATATACGAAAGAATATCATTTGATACATCTGCCAAAAAATAATTTCCAAGAATGGCCGCAAGCGCCAAAATAAAAGCAGTTCCTGCCCATAAGATTAGAACACTTTTTGTTGACCTTCCATTTTCTACCATTCCTTTGGCACCGCCAGCAGCTTCTGGCAAATTAGATAGAAAAATTGATCCTGCAAGGGCGGCGACCTGCATGGGACCCGCACCAATAAGCGCCACTCCTAGGGCTAGATTCTCTGGGATACCATCTAAAGTAATTGCAGCAAGCAGACCTCCACCACCGTTAGCTCCCCATTTTTTCTTAACCAAATAATCTAAAAATACGAATACAGATGCGCCAGCAAAAACAAATGCCAATGCCAAAGCTAAAGAAGCTTCTTTGGTGGCTGGATCGATAAGTTCTATGATTGCTGAAACAATTAATGCTCCACCTGCCAAAGCAACTAGGAAACCTTCTAGCTTATCAGATAAATTACCATAAATACCCCAAACTGCTCCAAGTATTAAAGCGAAGGATACTACTAAAACTACGATTATTGTCATTTCTCTGTGAGATTCAAGTTCTTTTTTATTTCACGATTTAGAAAATAACCGGTGACTATAGTAGAAAGTAAATCGGCTATTGGGAAACTAATCCAAACTCCTAATTCACCATAATATTTTGGCAAAATAAGCACTAATGGAATAAAGAAGAAGCCTTGTCTAGATAAGGTAAGCAATAGCGCCGGAACAGCTTTTCCTATCGCCTGAAAATAAGCAGCGCCAATTAATTGCAAGGCAACAATCGGGGTTGCAGCAAATACCCAACGCATAGCCGAAGGTGTTCTTTCGATAATTCCTTCATTTTGGGTAAAGACCATGGCAATCTCTCTCGAAAATTCCATGATTAGCCCAAAAATTACCACCCCCATTAAACAAGCATATAAGATCGCTTTGTTGATAGCGCTTCTTACCCGCTGATATTTTTCTGCGCCATAATTATAGCCGGCGATAGGTAAAAATCCTTGTGTAATTCCCAGTACAGGAAATAGCGCAAACATTAGCATTCGGCCAATAATTGCATAAACGGCGACACCATCTTCACCAGCAAGATCAAAAAGGATATTATTCATCAATAAATAAATAATACTCACTACCGCTTGTCGCGCTAAGGTGACAAATCCTAAAGATCCAATTTCTTTAATAATGGGTAAATGCAGCCTAAAATGGCTAAAATCAATTTTTAATTCTGATTTTCCGGAGAATGTAAAAAACCACAATACGTATAGAAAACAGACAAAATATGATCCTGTTGTTGCCCATGCGGCACCATACATTCCCAAATCCATCACGTTGATAAGCAGATAATCTCCTATAATATTCCCTACAGAAGGAATAATCATGGAAACCATGGCAAAGGTTGGTTTTCCTTCAGCTCTAATCACGTTATTACCCATCATGTTTAACGCGAGGATTGGAACCCCATATAACACAACACGATAATAAATTTTAGCCGGTTCAAAAATATCGCCCTTACCGCCAAAAGCCGGAATAAGCTCATTAATAAAAACAAGGCCTAAAATGACCAAACTCACACAAAGCAATAGTGTAAGTGTGATCTGATTTCCGAAAGTTTTTAGTGCTTTTTTATCGTTATTAGCTCCAAGTGCTCGAGAGATAATAGAAGATCCACCAATACCGATAGACATCCCTAAAGCGGCTATAAAAAAGGATATAGGCAACACTACATTGATGGCAGCAATGGCAGTAGAACCAATCCAGTTTCCTACAAAGATGGTATCTACTAAGATATTGAGAGACATCACCAGAATCCCTATCGATGCCGGTGCCGCCTGCCTAATTAAAAGTTTTCCTATAGACTCATTTCCTAGCGCCTCTGAGCTTACTTTCGCCATTATGCCTCAACCGGTTTTTGGTGCGCCCATTCGTCTACCCAACGAGATAACATTTTCACCCAGTCTTCGCGATCGTTTAAACATGGTATAACAGTAAATTCTTTTCCGCCAACTTCGTGGAAAATCTCTTCTCCTTCCATGGCTATTTCTTCCAATGTTTCTAAACAATCGGAAACGAAAGCCGGAGTTACTACCGCCATTTTTTTAATTCCTTGTTTTCCGAAACGCTCGATCGTACGATCGGTGTACGGTTTTAACCATGGATCAAATCCTAATCGAGATTGAAAACTAACACTATAAGAATCTTTTTTAAGCTGAAGATATTCTGCTACCAACCTTGTGGTTTCATAACATTGGTGGCGATAACAGAATTGATGTGCTGAAGATGCTGTTTGACAACAACTTCCATCAATTTTACAATGTGAATTTGTAATATCACTTTTACGGATGTGACGTTCTGGAACACCGTGATATGAGAATAATAAATGCTCGATGTCTAAACCGTTCAGTTTTTCTTGAATACTATTCGCTAAAACACGCACATAATCTGGGTGATTATAAAAAGCGGGAACAGAAGTAAATTGCATTTCCGGGAAATGTTTCTGGCGCAATTCTTCAGCTAAAACTATAATAGTTTCTGTAGTGGCCATCGCAAATTGTGGGTATAGCGGAAAAAGTAAAACCTCGTCTACGCCCTGCTCTTTCAATTCTTTTAAACCATCATAAATATTTGGTGTGCCGTAGCGCATCGCCAAAGCTATTGGTACCGCAGTTTGATCGTCTACTTTTTTCTGTAACCTTTCAGAAAGAACAATTAAAGGAGAACCTTCTTCCCACCAAATTTTTTGATAAGCCGCTGCCGACTTTTTAGGTCTGGTATTCAGGATAATTCCTTTAACCAATAAAGCACGGAAAAAATAAGGCAGATCGATTACCCGACCATCCATTAAAAATTCACCTAAATATTTTTTTACGTCTTTTGGATCTGTACTATCGGGAGATCCTAAGTTTACAAGAAGTACACCTTTGCTCATTTCTATATCATTTTGCACTACAAAGTTAAGCCTATAAATTTGTTCGCCTGTAAAGAAGTATTATACTTTTTTATTAAACAATAGCTAAAACTACTTGTTAGCTGAAAGAAGAAATAATCTAATCGATCAAATATTTAAGGCATCGTTCTAAATGTTCTCGAAAATAAGCTTCGCTATAGGATTCTTTGGAGTGACCGCCAGCGGTATATATCATTTTACCGCCACCTTCAAATTCCTGAAACCAAGCAATAGGATGATCATTCCCATTTTTTCCGCCTTCGTAAGAAGATTCGTCTAAAGTTAATAATATCTGGATTTCAGGATTTATATTTTTAAAATTATACCATTCGTCTGTTCGAATCCAGTTTTCAGGAAGATGAGATACCGTAAGATGGTTTGGCTTTTCAATATTGATTTTTGCTTGCTGAATATGTGGATGACTTTCAAAATAAGCGCCTATAAACTTTCCATACCAAGGCCAATCGAATTCAGTATCTGTCGCTGCGTGAATTCCGAAGAAATTTCCGCCCTCTTCAATATAATTTCTGAAATCCTTTTGCTGAGATTCGTTAAAAACATCACCTGTTGTATTTAGAAATAGAACAACATCAATTTTTGACAATTCTGAAACAAATATTTCAGCATTATCGGTAGCAGTAACCTCCCAGGTATTTTCTTCAGCAATTTCTTTTAAAGCTTTGATTCCAGTAGGAATTGATTCGTGCTTAAAACCTTCCGTTTTATAAAAAATCAAGATATTTTGCTGCGCATGAAGCATGCTACCTCCCAAAAATAACAGTAGAAATAATAAGTGAATTCGTTTCATTTTGGTTTTTTCAGATTTAATTCAAATTAGAGATTTTTAGAGGTGATTTTTTCCAGCATCTCAAAAATTCTTTTTCTTGATTCTTTCTTCCTGCCTTTGTTCTATATTCTATTTTCTAAAAAAGTAGCGATCTATATTCTGAATACTTCTCAATTGAAAATGATTTAATGCGCCGCCGGTAATGACATTACGTACTTTTTGGGTGTTGTGCCGAACTTTTTCTTAAAAGCTGCAATAAAATGACTTGAAGTACTATATCCCACTCGCAGGCCAACCTCGTTTACATTGTATTCTCCGCTGTCCAACAATTTACGGGCATATTCCATTTTGTAATCGAAAAGAAAACTATACACCGAGTCGCCATAGATCTGCTTAAATCCTTCTTTTAGTTTCTTCAAGCTTAGATTGATCTCATCTGACAGCTCCTGAAGCGAAGGTGGTTCTGCCATTCTGGAAATCACAATGTCTTTGGCTTTTCTAATTTTCAGAATATTTTCTTCATCACTTAAAAAAGGACATTGCTCAATATTTGCATCTTCCGCTCTATTAAAATACAGACTCAACAACTCGTAAGCTTTTGCCTTAAAATACAAACTTTTAATGGTTGGTGTTAAATTAAAATTCATCACCTGATTCAGCACAATTGCCATAGAAGGCGATATTGGCGAATCTTTATAGTATTTTTTATCTTTATTATCGGTACTTAGAAAGGTAATATAATCGGCTTCCTCAGAAAATAACGCATGAAACTTCTTAATAGAAATCACCAATGTCACCAACCACGATTTAGGTCCCAACGCAACATTTAGAGGTAGATTTTGCTGCGGATTATAGAGCAATAGCGATTTCTCTTCAGCTAGAGGTAATTCGTAACGACCATCATTAAAAATAAACTTACTCTCTCCTTTTACATTAAAGTGAAATTGTATAAAACTACTATCAATTTCACGCTCAACAATCTGACTATCAGATGTTTCATTTTGAAATTTAATGATATGAAATCCATCTTCAACTTTTGTCTCTTCAGATAAACTTATAGCGATATTTTTTCCCTCTTCCATGATATTAAAAACTAATTATTTATTTAGAAACAGTCTAAACTAATCTATTTAAACCTGTTGCCAGTACTACAAAAATAAGCTATTTGGCTAATTTACAGTGATAAAATATACAAAATCCCTGTGAGCGACACAAATAGTACTTTGAGCGTTATTTTTTACGTTAACAATAATTTAATTTTGCCCGGCAATCCCTAACGAGTTCATGGAAAGTTCAATTTCTAAAGGAAGACATTTTTATACTATTGGTTTAAGCTACAAAAAAGCAGATGCCGAAATTCGAGGACATTTTAGTCTTACTGAAGATGCGAAGTCTAAGATACTTAATCAGGCAAAGCGAGAAGGCATCGATGGTGTTTTACTTACTTCTACTTGTAATCGAACTGAAATTTATGGATTTGCAGAACACCCTTTCCAACTTATAAAACTTCTTTGCGAACATACGCACGGTACTGTAGAAGAGTTTGAAAAGGTGGCTTATGTTTATAAAAGTAAACAGGCCATTGCACATCTTTTTCGTGTAGGCACTGGTTTAGACAGTCAAATTCTTGGAGATTTTGAAATTATTAGTCAAATAAAACTGGCTTTTGCACAGTCTAAAAAAGTGGGATTGGCTAATGCGTTTACAGAGCGTTTAGTGAATGCGGTAATCCAGGCAAGTAAACGTATTAAAAACGAAACCGAGATTTCTTCAGGAGCTACTTCTGTTTCTTTTGCTTCCGTTCAGTACATATTGCAAAATATCGAGGATGTTTCTAACAAAAATATTTTACTCTTCGGAACGGGTAAAATTGGAAGAAATACTTGTGAAAATTTAATTAAACACACCCAGAATAAACACATTACCCTAATTAACCGAACGAAAGATAAGGCTGAAAAAATTGCCGGAAAATTCAGTTTAACGGTTAAAGATTATGCAGATCTACAGGCAGAAATTAGAAACACAGATGTTCTAATTGTCGCCACAGGAGCACAAAATCCAACTATCAGTAAAGAACTTTTATATTGTAAAAAGGATTTATTGATTTTGGATCTTTCGATTCCTAAAAATGTAGCCGAAGATGTAGAGGAATTGGAGAATGTGAAATTGGTTCATTTAGATCATCTTTCTCAAATTACCGACGAAACATTACAACGTCGTAAAAAGTTTATTCCTGAAGCTGAAGTTATTATTACTGAAGTTCAGGCAGAATTTTGCAAATGGTTAGAAACCAGAAAATTCGCTCCTACAATTAAAGCGCTAAAGAAAAAGCTAAGAATGATGAAAGATGCAGAGCTTGACTTTCAGCGTAAAAAAATAGAAGATTTTAATGATGAGCAGGCAGAAATTGTAAGCAACAGGATCATCCAAAAGATCATGAAGCATTTTGCCAATCATCTTAAAGAAGACTCCAACACCACCGATGAGAGTCTTGAGCTTATCCAAAAAGTCTTTCAGTTAGAAGAACAAGCACGATGAATAAAGTGATACGTATAGGAACACGAGACAGCGAGCTGGCTTTGTGGCAGGCAAAAACTGTACAATCGGCACTAGAAAAGTTAGGCCATAAGACCGAACTTGTTCCAGTAAAATCTACTGGAGATCTAAATCTGGATGTTCCACTTTACGAAATGGGAATTACAGGGATTTTCACCAAAACATTAGATGTTGCGATGCTTACCGGCAAAGTAGATATTGCGGTGCATTCTATGAAGGATGTACCCACCGCTTTACCAAAAGGTATTGTAGAAGCTGCTGTGCTTACACGCGCAAATACAAGTGATATTCTTATTCATAAAGGCATCGATTTTCTAGATGGCGACGGTACAATTGCTACCGGAAGTTTACGTAGAAAATCACAATGGTTACATCGTTATCCTAAACATAACGTAACCGATCTTCGCGGGAATGTGAATACTCGAATGCAGAAATTAGAAGATAACGACTGGAACGGAGCTATTTTTGCAGCTGCCGGTTTAGAGCGTATCGAGATAAAACCAGAGAATTTTATCGATCTAGACTGGATGATCCCGGCACCGGCGCAGGGAGCAATGCTTGTCGTTGCTTTAGCCGAAGATGAGTTTACAAGAAACGCACTTGGTGCTTTAAATCATTATAAAAGCGATATTGAAGTTCACGTAGAACGAGAGTTCTTAAAAACTTTAGAAGGCGGCTGTACGGCACCAATTGGTGGATTAGCCAAAATCGATAATGATAATATTGTGCATTTTAAAGGCGCTCTTTTTAGCCTGGACGGCAAACATAAAATTGGAGTAGAAAAAAGAATCGCAGCAGATCAGGTTGCAGGTTTCGGGAAACTTTGCGCTCAGGAAGTTTTAGAAAATGGAGGCGCAGAGCTAATGGCAAAAATCAAGGAAGTTTTAAACTAAGCCTTATGGCAACTGTACTTTCCACTAAAAAACTCAGTGTTTCGCAAAAGCAATTATTGCTTGGTGCAAAGATGAGTTTCGTAGAGTACGATGCTATTAAAATTGAAAAAATAGATATTGCTACTGCTCCACCATGTATAGAGAACGCCATTATCACCAGCAAAAATGCATTCTTAGCAATCAAAGAAAAAGTTAGTATTACAAATGCTTTTGTCGTAGGCAGCAAAACGGCTTCGCTACTCCAAGAGAATAACATTCAGGTTTTAGAAATTGCGGATAATGCTTCAGAATTAGCTGAAAAAATTATCGAAAATCATCAAAATAAGCATTTTGTTTTTTTCTGCGGAAATAAACGCCGCGACGAACTTCCAATTCAGCTTTCAAAAAAAGAAGTATCTTTTGAAGAATTTACCGTTTATAAAACCAAACTTAATTATGCTGAATTTAAGCAGGAATTTGATGGTGTTTTGTTCTTTAGTCCAAGCGGAGTAGAAAGTTTTTTCAGCAAAAATAAAATTGGTAACGCCATTGCATTTTGTATTGGTTCTACCACAGCAGAAGCCGTAAAAAAGTATACTGAAAATATTAAAATTGCTACCCAGCCCAGTATCGAAAATGTAATTGTACAGGTAGTTAAGAAATATAATTAATTAACCTCCCCTCTAAAAAAGAGGGGATTGAGGGGTGTGTAAAAATTACAATATGAAAATTTATTACAATCCAAAACTAAAAGAGTTAGCCCGTCAATTGCGAAATAATGCTACGAAATCAGAAATAAAACTCTGGCAACAGTTAAAAGGTAGAAGGATGTATGATTACGATTTCCACAGACAAAAACCAATCGATAATTACATCGTAGACTTTTTCTGTAATAAATTACAATTAGCCATCGAGTGTGATGGATATTCTCATCAATTACCAGAGGTGTGGGAAAAAGATGTAAAAAAGAACAAAGATTAAATGAGTTAGGGATTGCTATACTTCGATTTAGTGACGAAATGATTATCAATGATATATCCAATGTAATTCGTGGCATTGAAAATTATATCATTAATTTTGAAGCAAATAATTAATACACACCCCTGATTTTTATTTTATAAAAATCTTCCCCTCTTTTTAGAGGGGATAATTAAGAGGATAAACTATAAAAACATGATTAAAAACGATCTTTTCTTAAAAGCTTTAAAAGGAGAATCTGTAGAGCGCCCACCAGTTTGGATGATGCGCCAGGCAGGAAGATATCTACCTGATTTTATGAAGCTAAAAGAAAAATACGATTTCTTTACTCGCTGTCGTACGCCAGAGCTTGCTACAGAAATTACAGTGATGCCCATCGAACAGGTTGGTACCGATGCTGCTATTCTCTTTAGCGATATTTTAGTGGTACCGCAAGCCTTGGGAATAGAAATCGAAATGAAACCGGGCGTAGGACCATTTTTACCAAAGCCGGTTCGCAGTCCGCTTGATGTAAACGACATCATCGTTCCTGATGTTAACGAAGAACTTGGTTACGTTTATGATGCCATAAAAATGACCAAAGAGCGATTAAATGATGAAGTTCCTTTAATTGGTTTTGCTGGTTCTCCCTGGACAATTTTATGCTATTTAGTACAAGGACAAGGCTCTAAGAACTTTGATAAGGCCAAAGAATTTTGTTTTAAGCGTCCCGATGCTGCCCATGTTTTACTTCAGAAAATTACCGATACCACGATCGCTTATTTAAAAGGAAAAGTAAAAGCAGGAGTAGACGCTGTTCAGCTATTTGATTCTTGGGGTGGTTTATTATCGCCTACAGATTATCAAATCTATTCCTGGAAATATATGCAGCAAATTATTGATGCTTTGAAGGATGAAATTCCTGTGATCGCTTACGGTAAAGGTTGTTGGTTTGCGTTAAAAGAAATGTCTGAATCTGGTGCGGCTGCACTAGGTGTAGATTGGACTTGTTCTGCAACAAATGCACGATATCTTAGTGGCGGGCAAATAACATTGCAAGGAAATTTTGATCCTTCAAGATTATATTCCAGCCCACAGGAAATTAAGAAAATGGTTAACCAAATGATCGATGAGTTTGGTACAGATCGTTATATCGCGAATCTGGGTCATGGTATTTTACCAGACATTCCTGTAAGAAATGCACAGGCATTTGTAGATGCTGTTAAAGAATATCGCCCTAGATAATGGCAATTGGGGCAAGAATACGGCAGCTTAATTTTAAAGAAATTTTTATTTTGCTGAAGTTATTCTTGCCCAAACCATCTTATATTTTTCCTATCTATAAAGCTACTCGAGAAACTCTAAAATCTTGCGATCGGCTTTTTGGAAAAAAACATTATCGCGATACACAGGAAAACGCTTTTAGACATGCCTATTGGAATTTTCTTATTGCTGAAAAGCTTTTCCGAAGAAATAATTCGGTTGAAAAATCGCTAAACTGGACTAAGAAAATTACCGATTTACATGAACGCTTAGCGCCCAATAAAAAGCTTGCTCAATTTATGGATTTGCATAATAACGAAGTAGGACGAAAGATCTTCAGTAATAATCCTGAAGATAATGCGGTTTCTAAACTTCAATACATGATGACTTCCGCAGTAAAAATTAGCGAGCCGATAGCATTAAAATTAGATAAAAATCAACTCGTTTTTATAGAAGATTAAGTTATGCTGAATAAAAATTACCGAGACGAAGAAAAAGAACGGATCGACGCCATGTTGCGATCTATAATGGAAATGGGACACGTTCCTGAAGAGTGGGAAGCGATTCGGTTGGATCTGGATCGAAAACTAAAAGAAGCTTTAGGTATTGGTCTTGATGAAATCCAGAATCTACCTGAAGAAAAGGTAATGGAGCTTTTAGCCGATCTTAATCTTGAATTTTCGCATTACGAAGCGCTGGGTGATATTCTGCTTGGAAGTATCGCTTTAGAACCCGAAGAAAAGCAAGACGATCTTGCTAAAAAAACGCTGCGCATTTACCAAACCGCTCAACAAATAGATAAAACCTTTTCATTTAGCCTCACCCAAAAGATGAATGAAGCAAGAAGCTATAATAATGAATAGCATGAAAGATCAATTTTACAACTATATACAAAACCTCCAGGACACGATAACTTCTAAACTGGAGCAAATAGACGGCAAAGCTTCTTTTAAAGAAGATTTATGGGAACGTGAAGAAGGCGGCGGTGGTCGTACGCGCGTTATTGAAAATGGGGCTATTTTCGAAAAAGGTGGCGTTAATATCTCGGCGGTACACGGCCCTTTAAATCCTGCAATGCAAGAATATTTTGGCGTTGGCGATGTTAACTTTTTCGCCTGCGGTTTAAGTCTTGTGATTCATCCAAAAAGTCCGATGATTCCTACAGTACACGCCAATTGGCGCTATTTCGAGATGTACGATAAAGATGGAACGACGCTAGACCAGTGGTTTGGTGGCGGGCAGGATCTTACGCCATATTATCTTTTTGAAGAAGATGCGATTCATTTTCATCAGGTTTCTAAAAATGCCTGCGACAAACATGATCCCGACTTTTACCTAGAATACAAAAAAAGGTGTGATCTATATTTTTGGAACGCGCATCGTAATGAAGCACGAGGTATTGGCGGATTGTTTTTTGATTACTTAAAGGATTCTGAAGAACACAGCATTGCCGACTGGTATAATTTTGTAACTGAAGTTGGTAATAGTTTTCTGGAAGCTTACGTGCCAATTGTCGAGAAAAGAAAAGAGCTAGAATACGACCAAAATCACCGCAACTGGCAAGAAATTCGTCGCGGTCGCTACGTAGAATTCAATCTCGTACATGATAAAGGAACGCTATTCGGACTAAAAACCAATGGCCGAATTGAGAGTATTCTAATGAGTTTACCACCGCATGTGCAATGGGTTTATGATCACCATTCAGAACCCGGCAGCGAAGAAGCTAAAATTATTGAAGTGCTCGAGAAACCAAAAGATTGGGTTTAGGTAGTTGTTGGTGAATAGTGAACGGTTGACAGTTGACGGTTGACAGCTTACAGTCAAAAGCTGCTAGATTTAAAAAAATAGCTTTGATTAGATGGTAGATTATAGAAAATATAAAGTTTGGCAGAAGTCACACCAATTAGTTCTTGAAATGTATTCGCTTACGCGTAATTTTCCAGAATCTGAAAAATTTAATCTGGTTAGCCAAATTAATCGTGCTTCGGTTTCTATACCTACAAACATAGCTGAAGGTTGTGGCAGGGAAACACAAAAAGAGCTTATTAGATTCTTATATATCTCTTCAGGATCTGCTCACGAACTTGAATACTTACTCCTCCTCTCGAAGGATTTAAAATATATAAATCAAGAAAAATATGATGGCGTGACAGCAACGATCGTAGAGATCAAAAAAATGCTTGCTTCGCTTATCCGAAAAATAAATTCAACAATAAATTAAAAGTTAGCAGTTGGCTGAAAACCGTTAACTGTAAACCGTTAACTATTACATTATGCTTAGAAGAAACCGAAGATTACGAACTAATGATTCCATTAGAAGTTTAGTACGAGAAAATCAATTAACTCCTAACGACTTTCAGGCGCCGCTATTTATTGTAGAAGGTAAAGGTGTAAAGCAAGAAATTGCTTCGATGCCGGGATACTTTCGTTACAGCTTAGACTTATTGAAAAAGGAAGTTCAGGAATTATGGAGCCTGGGAATTAAATCGGTATTGCTTTTTGTAAAGGTTGAGGAAAACCTAAAAGACAATAAAGGTACAGAAGCTATTAATCCAGATGGATTGATGCAGCGTGCTGTAAAAACCGTTAAAGATATCCTTCCTGAAATGATCGTTATGACCGATGTTGCTATGGATCCTTATAGCGAATTTGGTCACGACGGAATTATTGAAAAAGGGCAAGTATTAAATGATCCTTCTGTTGAAGTTTTAGCAAAAATGGCATTATCACACGCGGTAGCCGGTGCCGATTTTGTGGCGCCAAGTGATATGATGGACGGCAGAATTCTGGCCATGCGAAACATCCTGGAAGAAAACGGATATACCAATACCGGGATTATGAGTTACAGCGCCAAATATGCTTCGGCATTTTACGGTCCTTTTAGAGATGCGTTAGACTCTGCTCCTGTAGACGCTAAAGACATCCCGAAAGATAAAAAGACCTATCAAATGGATCCTTCTAATAGAGATGAGGCGATTAAGGAAACACTTATGGATATTGAAGAAGGTGCTGATATCGTTATGGTAAAACCAGGTCTTTGCTATTTAGATATTGTAAGAGATATTAAGAATAATGTGAATGTTCCAATTTCGGTTTACCAGGTAAGTGGAGAGTATGCGATGATTAAAGCCGCTTCAGAAAGAGGATGGCTGGATCATGATGCTGTGGTGATGGAACAGCTTACTGCTATTAAAAGAGCCGGTGCAGATTTTATTGCGACCTACTTTGCAAAACATGCTGCACAAGTGATTCAGAAGTAAGTATAGTAAGCTATAGTTTTATAATTCAGAATATATAATTTCAACTTATATTTTAATTCAGAAGTAAATCCCTCATAGACCTCAAAATCTGTGAGGGTTTCTTTTTTAAGCGAAACATGCTTACGAATTATTAATCTCAAAAGAAGTTTAAAATTGTCTTCACCAACCTTAAAAATAGGCTATCCCATTTGTAATTCAGATTCTACTTTTTCGTAAATTTACTTTGTGAAATTCAATAAACTACATATCTCTTTTTCGTTGGTGCTTATCGCCTTGTTAAGCGCTACAGGAATTTCACAACCTAACGCTTCTGCTTTCATTTATGATGCTGCTCAAAAAACTTCGCATCATCTTAGAAAACACGATAGTTCTAAAGCTTTTGTATTTGAAGAATCTGGGAATTATAACCTTCAGTTTGATCAGGAAGATCAGATCACGTTTACTTCGGTTTACGGTACTTATTTTAAGTTAGATTCCGCAGATTTTCATATCATTCCTTCTCAGAATTCCTGGACTTATCTTCAGGATCATAAGAGTAAATTAGCCACTCAGATATTTCCTTTTCATTTTTTCACATAAGTTGAGTTTTTCTTCTTCGGTGCTGTTCTTCAGCAAAAATCACGTGCAGTGCCTTAATTGAGAAAGATGCACAAATCGATAATATTAATAATTCAATATAAAAATGGATACTTCTTCAACAATAATCGGAGTTGGCCTTTTAGTACTATTTATAGGACCAATTCTTTTCGTACTTTACCGACAAGGCGCTAAAGATATGCGCAATAGAAAAGCCTTAAAAGCTTTAGCCAAAGAGCACAATTTGAATTTAGATTACACCGAGATTTCGAATTCGCTAGTGCTAGGTTTGGATAAAAATAAACATCAACTTTTAGTTTTAGAACCTATTAATGCGATGCAACATCAAATTATCGACCTTTCTCAGGTTACTAAAAGTTCGATTATTAAACGCAGTGTTTCATTTCTGGAAAATGATACCCGAAAAAATAAGGTGATCCAAATTAGTGTAGAACTAAAGGCCAAAAGTGACTTAAAACAGATTACAGAGATTTTATTTTACGACGAGGATGGCGTAGAAAACGATGATATGGAAACAAGACTTTTCACGGCTTCCCGATGGAATGATCTTATCCAGGCCAGCCTATAATTTATTGATCCATTGAGAAAAAGCTGTAATTTAGAATTCAATTACAGCTTTTTTTATTTTATAATTTCTTTCAAACTAATTAAGTTTTTAATTCCTAATTTAGATTTTTTAAAAACTAAAATTTCAAATGGGATTACTCCTGCTATTTGCTGCTTTTTCGATATTTTTCTCTTTTATGTGCTCTATTTTAGAGGCTGCACTTCTAAGCTTCACCCCTTCTTTCATAAAAATGAAACGACATGAAGGGAAAAAATATGCCGAGGTTTTAGCGAATTTCAAAAAAGATATTGATAAACCGCTTATTGCGATTCTAACCATAAATACTGTGGCTCACACCGTAGGATCTATATTGGTAGGTGTACAGGCCGAAAAAACTTTTGGTGATGGTGGAAATGCGGTAGGAATCGTATCTGGTATATTAACCTTAGGGATTTTAATTCTTTCTGAAATTATACCAAAAACCCTTGGAGCAACCTATTGGGATCGAATGGGATCGTTTACTGCAAATACGCTAAGGGTGATGATTGCTCCATTGAAATACACCGGAATTTTATGGTTGTTGATGCTTACCACAAGATTGATTGGTAAATCGGCAAAAGTGAATACCATGAGCAGGGAAGAATTTGCTGCAATTACCGAGGCTGCCGAAGAAGAAGGTGTTTTTGAAGAGAACGAAAGTACGGTAATTAAAAACATGTTGGTTTTTAAATCTGTAGAAGCGAAGGATATTATGACGCCGTTTTCTGTAGCGATCACAGAAGACGAATCGATGAGCATAGCAGATTTTCATCATTCTCATAAAAACCTGAAGTTTTCCAGAATCCCGGTTTATAAGGAGAAATCGAATAATATTTCAGGTTTTATTCTGAAGGATGATGTGCTGGAAGAAATGATAAAGCAAAACGGTGAATCGAAGCTAGATTCTTTAAAACGAGAAGTTTTTGTGACTACTGCTGAAGTTCCCATCCCCGACTTGTTTGATATTTTTATAAGAAAACGTACTCATATTTCTATCGTAACCGACGAATTTGGAAATGTTGTTGGTCTTGTTACCATGGAAGATATTATCGAAACCTTACTTGGTTTAGAGATTATGGACGAGAGCGACAGTATTGAGGATATGCAAAAACTTGCCCGTAAAAACTGGGAGCGAAGAGCAAAACGTATTGGCTTAATCCAACGAAGAGAAGAAGCACAACCAGAAGAATTAGAAAATGAAAAGCACGTACCTGAAAACTCCTCTGGGGACAGCAAAGATAACGGGTAACGAAGAAGGTGTTTCTGAAATTAAGATTACAGAAGAAGCTGAACTTCATCCTGACGACGATCTCCCGGAGTGTGTAGTACAGGCAGAAATTGAATTAGCGGAATATTTTAATCGGAACCTTCAAAACTTCAGCTTTAAGATGAATCCGAACGGAACGCTTTTTCAGCAAAAAGTATGGAAAGCTTTATCTGAAATTCCTTTTGGAAAAACCTGTTCTTATTTAGAACTCTCAAAAAAACTTGGTGATCCTAAAGCAATACGAGCGGTAGCCGCTGCAAATGGGAAGAATCCGCTTTGGATTGTGATTCCCTGTCACCGGGTAATTGGAAGCGATGGTTCATTAACCGGTTATGCCGGCGGACTTCATCGTAAAAAATGGCTTTTAGAGTTAGAAAGTCCGGCACCGCAACAAAGCTTATTTTAATAGAAATAATTTCTACATAATTCTTAATTTTAGAAAATGAAAAAACTACTACATTTTCTAAAATACCTCATCGGAATTATAATCGTACTCGTCATTCTAATCTATGCTTTAGATTATAATTATATTTTTAAAGGAATACGAGTTACTTATCTTAAAGGACATAAAACAGCTTATATTGATGATTATACCGAATTTGATAATCGTCTAATAAAAGCAGATAGTTTGAATCCGCAACCTTGGCCAGAAAGCAGCGCTTATAACTCCGTTAGCGCCAGTGATTCTTTAGAAAGTCTTAATCGAGAACTGAATACGGCCGCGTTTTTAATTATCAAAAATGATAGTATCTGGTTCGAAAAATATTACAATCAATATTCGGCAAACAGTAAAACAAATTCCTTTTCGATGGCTAAAAGTGTTGTGGTAGCACTTTTAGGTAAAGCTATACGCGATGGGTATATTACGAGCATCGATGAGCCGGTGAGTCATTTTTTTCCACAGTTTGATATAAGACTAACTGTTGGCGATTTAGGTTCGATGTCTTCTGGTCTTAACTGGGACGAAAGTTATTACAATCCCTTTGGGCAAACAGCAAGAGCATATTTAGATGATAATATCAGAAAACTAATCTTAGATCTCGAAGTCGTAGATACACCCGGTAAGAAATTTAAATATTTAAGCGGAAATACAGAGCTGTTGGGTATGGTTCTAGAAGAAGCTACAAACAAAACTTTATCACAATATTTAAGTGAAAGCTTTTGGCAACCACTAGGAATGCAAAGCAATGCCTTATGGCAATTGGACAGCGAAGAAAGTGGAATGGAAAAAGCCTATTGTTGTATCGCCAGTAATGCCCGAAATTTTGCAAAATTTGGGAAGCTTTTTATGCAAAATGGCCAATGGAATGGTCGTCGCCTTATGAATCCATCTTTTGTTCGCAAAATGAAAAATCCACGTTTTGAGGATGCTCCTTATTACGGATACGGACTTTGGCTTAGCTATTATAAAGACAAAGAGATTTTCTATATGCGCGGTATTTTAGGGCAATACGTTATAGCAATTCCTGAAGATGACCTGATTATTGTTCGTTTGGGACAAGGGCTAAAAAAGCGTGAAGGAGAAGCAAAACATAGCCCAGACTTTTACCAGTATATCGATGAAGCTTATAAAATGTTGGAAGAAAAATAAAATTTCTAATCAAATCTAAAAAAAGCCTCGCAACAAAAATTGCAAGGCTTTTTTAATCAAGATTATAAGTTATTTAAAGAGTTTCTTCTAACCATTTAAAAAATTCACTTTGCCATACTAAAGCATTTTGTGGTTTTAGTACCCAGTGATTTTCATCTGGAAAATATACCAGCTTACTTTTTAAACCTAATAATTGAGCGGCCTGATAAGCACCTAAACCTTGCTCTATCGGCACACGATAATCTTTTCCTCCCTGATAAATCAAAATTGGGGTATCCCAATTGGCTACTTTAGTAATCGGGTTGAATTCGTTATAAGCCTTCTGCGCATCAGCATTATCTTTTTCCCAATATGGGCCTCCAAAATCGTGATTCACAAAGTATATTTCTTCGGTGGTGCCGTACATACTTCGTGTATCAAAAACACCATCGTGCGCTATAAAAGTTTTAAATCTGTTATTATGAATTCCGGCCAAATAAAACACCGAATATCCTCCGTAACTTGCTCCTACTGCGGCTAAACGTTCTTTATCGACGTAAGGTTCTTTAGCGACTTCATCGATCGCAGAAAGATAATCATCCATAACCTGGCCTCCCCAATCTTTACTTATTTCTTCATTCCACGCAACGCCGTGTCCCTGCATACCACGACGGTTTGGCGCCACTACAATATAGCCTTGTGATGCCATGACCTGAAAATTCCATCGGAAAGAATAAAATTGGGATAGTGGAGATTGCGGTCCACCCTGAGCATATAATAAAGTTGGATACTTTTTAGAAGCATCAAAATTAGGTGGTAAAATTACCCAAACTAACATCTCTTTGCCGTCGGTAGTTTTCACGTATCGCTTTTCTACTTTCGGTAAATCTAATTCTGCGTATAATTCTGTATTTAAATTCGTTATTTGTTTAAAGGTTTTCTTCTTCAAATCGAAACTAAATACTTCAGCTGCATGATTCATATCGGTTCTGGTCACCAATAGTTCATTTTTCTTTTCAGCAATAATTCCGGTAACGTCAAATTGTCCTTCAGAAAGTTGCTCAACTACCGCTGCCATTCTTGTTCTTCCGGGATAATTCACTTTGAATAACTGAATGGTACCATCTACCGAAGCCGTAAAATAGATTTCCTTAGCGTTTTTAGCCCATAAAAAGCTATTCACTGTACCGTCCCAATTGGCGGTAAGATTTTGTTTTACGCTATTGTCTAAAACAACGATATCATTTTTATCAGCCTCATAGCCATCTTGTTTCATTTGTAACCAGGCTGAAGCGCCTTCCGAAGAGAAAGCAGGATTAGTATCATAACCCTTATTCTCTTTGGTGATATTTTCGGTCTCTTTAGTTTCTAAATTATACTTATAAATATCGGTATTTGTACTTGTAGCATACTCCTTACCTTTCAATTTTTTAGAGACATAATAAATGCTCTTCCCGTCTGGAGACCAGCAATAATCTTCTTCGCCGCCAAAAGGTTTCTGCGGACTATAATATGGCTCGTTAGGCATAATATCTACACCAGCACTATCTTCTTCAGTCACTTTTTTGTAAAAAACATGAGTAAAGCTTCCGTCTTGCCAGGTGTCCCAATGACGAATATCTAAATCTGAAAATACATACGCATCAGATTTATCAAGGTTCTTGTAAAGATCTTTAGATTTTACATCTTCTAAATGCACCTCTTTATGAAAGAGCTTATATTCACCATTTGGGGAAATATTTCTGTCTTTCCCAATTGCCACCTCATCCTTGGTAATCTCTTTGGCTGTTCCGCCTTCCGCAGGAATTTGGTAGTATTTGGTAGCCATATCATTCTCCTCGATATTTGGGATCGAAACTTTGTAATATAGTTGATCGCCATTTTTATCTAGGCCTAAAACGCTAATTCGTTCTACTTGCCATAATTTCTCGGGAGTCATTCTCTGTTGTGCAAAACCAATCGACCCACTAACCACTAAGCTCATAAATAGCACTAATTTTTTCATAGATTTATAAATTATTACATCTGTCTTAATACCAGATACAAGTCACAAATTTAAGTCTTCGTCTATTAATTTACTACGTAAAAAGATCAATTCTAATTTAACGCTTTAGAAGATGAAAGATCATAGTAAAAGAATATTTTTGCAGCCTCAAAACTACCCGTAATGCTTCGAAAATTAATATTCTTCTTTCTTATTATTTCCCTTGCCGCCTGTAAAACTGCCGAGATCGAAAAAGTGGATGAAAATCAACTTCAGGAAACACATAAAAAACTGCTCTCATTTATCGAAAATGACTCGGTTGCTGCTTTTAAAAATCTGTTTGAAGAAAGTAACTTTCAACCCAATCATGCCAATCGCGGCACAACATTATTATTTAAAGCTGTTGGAAAAAATAACCTGGAAATTACCCAATTTCTATTGAAAAATGGAGCCGATGTTAATTACATTTCGAATTACGGAACTGTAATGCACTGGGCTTTAGAAACCGATCGCATTAAATTCGCTGAATTATTATTGAACAGTGGTTTTGATGCTTCCGTAGAAAATAAGATGGTTAAAAATCCGGACCCCTTGAATGTAAAAGCGGCGTTTCTAGTTAATGAAGATGATAAGAATATTAAGCTTTTTAGAGAATTATTGAAACACGGAATGAATCCGAACTTAAAAGATAGAACCGGTGCCAGTGCACTTATATTAGCCTGCTATTTCGCTAATTCTGATTTGATTTCATTGCTTTATAAAAATGGAGCAGATATGAATATAAAAGCGATTTCCTGGAAAGACAACCCGAATTTCACGCCTACAGAATTTACTATAAATCAATACACGCCTTTGATGATCGCTACGCTATTTGAAAAAACAGCGGTAGTCGCTCAATTACTAGGCTATCCTGAAGTTGACCAAACTATTAAAGGACTAAAAAACAAGAAAACCGCTTACGATATTGCTTTAGAAACTAAAAATGATGCTTTAATTGCATTATTTGAATAAGCAAAAGATGATCTTCTAGAAATTTATATGTTCATTTTGATATTTCAGCATTAAAATAGTAATTTAAAATACTGAATTTCAGACTAAAATGAATTTAGAAAAGCTAAACTTAGAACACGTATTATTTCTGGATATTGAAACAGTGCCGGAATATGCTTCTTTTGAAGAATTAGAGGACATTAAGCAAGAACTTTGGGCTGAAAAAACCAAGTATATTCGGAAAGATGACTATTCTGCGGAGGAATATTATCCAAGAGCAGGAATTTGGGCCGAGTTTGGTAAGATTGTATGTATCTCGGTAGGATTTTTAAGTTTGAAAGATGAGAAAAGAGATTTTAGACTCAAAACTTTTGCTGGTGAAGAGCAATCGATTTTAGAAGATTTCAGTCAGCTTTTAAATGACCATTTCAACAAGGCTTATCATTTGCTTTGTGCTCATAATGGTAAAGAATTTGATTTTCCGTTTATCGCTCGCCGAATGATTATCCACCAGTTAAAACTTCCGCAGAAATTAAACAATACCGGCAAACGCCCATGGGAAATTCCGCATCTAGATACGATGGAATTGTGGCGCTTTGGCGATTACAAGCATTTTACTTCGCTTAAACTATTAACGCACGTGTTGGGAATTCCTTCTCCCAAAAACGATATTAGTGGTTCTCAGGTTTACGAAGTTTTCTATCACGAAAAAAATATACAGCGAATTATCGAATATTGTGAGCGTGATGTCATAGCCATTGCTCAGATAGTTCTAAGACTGAAGCAGCACAAGCTCTTAGAAGACTCAGAAATTAGTTCTGTTTCTTTATAAACTCATTTCTGGAACTTCACCTTCTATAATTAATTTACCTTCTGTAGCAGCGATTATTTCTTCTACCGGAACTCCGGGCGCTCGTTCCAAAAGTTTAAATCCGTTTTCGGTAACTTCAATTACGGCAAGATTTGTAATGATCTTCGTAACGCAACCAACACCGGTTAGCGGCAAGCTACACTTCTTAAGCAACTTTGATTCTCCGGCTTTATTGGTATGCATCATCGCAACGATGATATTTTCTGCGGAAGCTACTAAATCCATCGCACCGCCCATTCCTTTTACCATTTTACCCGGAATTTTCCAGTTGGCGATATCTCCTTCTTCGGAAACTTCCATCGCTCCCAAAATCGTAAGATCGACATGTTTACCGCGAATCATCCCGAAACTTAAAGCAGAATCGAAGAAACTTGCACCCGGCAATGCGGTAATGGTTTGTTTCCCCGCATTGATAAGATCGGCATCTTCTTCACCATCAATTGGGAAAGGTCCCATACCTAAAATTCCGTTTTCACTCTGAAATTCTACCTGAATATCATCGCGTACAAAATTGGCTACCAAGGTTGGAATACCAATTCCTAAATTCACATAAAATCCATCCTTAACCTCTTTGGCAATTCGTTGTGCTATTCCGTTTTTGTCTAACATGCTTTTGATATGTTGATTTGTTAATGTGATAATGTGTGAATAGAAATAACATTTTTTTCTTATTTGTTGAAATGATGCGGCTTAATAATTTTTGGATCGAGAGTAATTTGTCATCCATAGAAATATCATAATTTGTGATATGTATTGATGATTTACATAATAAAAGCCAATATTCAACTTCTTTTGCTTCTTTATCTGCGACTTTCAATTTATGAACAAAATCTTTTCGACTTTCTGAGGATTGTGCTTCCCATATGTTTGCTCCTACAGAAGTACCACTTCTCACAAGTTGGGAAGCAATATCGTAATGCTGTTGAACTCTGAGTGTTTTAGAATAATCAATTATACTGAGTGCAAACTCTACAGATAAATTTAAAATTATATTTTCTTTTTTAGATTCCATAGAAATTTACAACGTCTATACATTCTCAAATTATCTTATCAACACATTTTCAAATTGTCAAATCATCAAATTAACACATCAGCACATTTTCTAATCGTCAAATTATCCCATCACCTCACTGTTCTTTTTTCTATTCGCTTTTCGTAGTTTTTGCCTTCAAAAATTCGTTGTACAAATATCCCCGGAATATGTACAAAATTAGGATCCAGTTCGCCGGGTTCTACTAGTTCTTCAACCTCAACGACGGTAACTTTTGCGGCGCCGCACATCACAGGATTAAAATTTCGTGCTGTTCCTTTAAAGATCAGATTACCGGCCTTATCCCCTTTCCAGGCTTTTACAAAAGCAAAATCGGCTTTAAAAGCTTCTTCTAAAACGTACATTTTCCCATCGAACTCACGAGTTTCTTTTCCGATCGCAACCTCAGTTCCGTAGCCAGCGGGAGTATAAATTGCTGGAAATCCCTGTTGTGCTGCCTGGCATCGTACTGCTAATGTCCCCTGCGGAATTAATTCAACTTCCAATTCTTCACTCAACATTTGTCGTTCAAATTCAGCATTCTCGCCTACATAGGAAGACACCATTTTATCAATTTGTTTTTTCTGAAGTAGAAGTCCTAATCCAAAATCATCGACACCAGCATTGTTGGAAATACAGGTTAGGTTTTTAGTATTCAACCGAACAAGTTCTGAAATGGCATTCTCGGGAATTCCGCTTAATCCAAATCCACCAAGCATAAAAGTCATCCCATCATGAACTCCCTTTAAAGCTTCAGCAACATTATCTACCGTTTTATTAATCATCGACTACTATTTTCCTCTAAAAATAAAGAAATTTCAAGATAATTCCAATATTTTAAAAAGTCTTCAATATTAACTTCCGAAGTAAAACAAAAAAAGCTCAGACTGAATGACCAATCTGAGCTTTTAGAATTTAAGTTATATTTTTTAGAAATCTAATTCTTCTATTACTCCGCTATCGGCGTTGTTAGATTTCCCGTAAGAATCACAATCTACAGAAATGGATAGATTTTCAGGTCGTTCAAAGTCATCTTGGGAGATATTTAGATCTTCATTTGCATAAACGCTCTTCATATACATTCCCCAAATTGGTAATGCCATTGTAGCACCCTGACCGTATGTAATCCCAGGAAAATGTACTGCACGATCTTCAGCACCTACCCAAACACCAGTTACGAGATTTGGTACCATTCCCATAAACCAACCATCACTTTGATTTTGTGTAGTTCCGGTTTTTCCAGCAATAGGATTTTTAAAGTCATAAGGATAACCTGTTACCGCTCGCTTATAATCTAGTCTAACTTCTCTACCTGTTCCTCGTAAACGTGCTCCAGATCCATATCTAGTTACACCTTCCATCAGGTTTACCGTTACATACGCCGCTTCTGCACTCATCACATCATGCGTTTCTGGAACATTTTGGAATAAAACGGTTCCATTTTTATCTTCGATTCGTGTAATCAAAACAGGTTTAACGCGAACGCCCTTATTTGCGAAAGTGCTATAAGCACCCACCATATCATAAAGGCTTATATCTGCAGTTCCTAATGCAATAGCGGGGCCTGTTGGGAAATTATCGGTATCAATCCCCAATTTTGTAATTAAATTGATCACATTCCCAGGAGTAGTCTTATCGATAACTCTAGCGGTAACTGTGTTTACAGAGTTTGCCAGCGCTTCCTTCAAGCTCATCATCCCTGAATATTTATCGCCACTACCTGAATTTCTAGGAGACCAATCTTTAATATTCCCGAATTTCCCTGCCGGAATTGTAAACCTATTTAATGGTAAGGTATCACAAGGAGACATTTTTAATTGATCGATCGCTGTCGCATACACAAAAGGTTTGAAGGTAGAACCTACTTGACGTTTTCCTTGTTTTACGTGATCGTATTTAAAATGCTTAAAGTTTGTTCCGCCAACCCAAGCTTTTACTTCTCCCGTGGTTGGATCCATAGACATTAAACCAGACTGAAAGAAAGATTTATAATATCTAATGGAATCTCGTGGCGTCATTGTAGTATCGATATCCCCTTTCCAAGAAAAAACTCTCATTTCGCGAGGTTTGTCGAAAGACGCCATAATGGTTTCTTCAGACTTTCCTTCCTTCTTCATTTTTTTGTACCGCGCAGATCTTTTCATGGATCCTTTGATGATATTATCAATCATACTTTGATCGATATCTCTAAAAGGAGCAGTTCTTTGATTTTCGTTTTGGCGATCAAATTCCTTTTGAAGTTTTGTCAAATGTCTTTGTACAGCATCTTCAGCATACTCCTGCATTTTAGAATCGATACTGGTGTAGACCTTTAAACCATCTTTATATAAATTATATTTTTCACCATTTGGCTTAGGGTTTTCTTCTGTCCAATCTGATAAAAACTGACGGGTATATTCCCTAAAATAAGTTGCGATACCATCATCATGACCTTCAGGAGAAAATTCAATTTTCATTTCAACCTGTTGCAAAGAATCCTTTTGCTGCTCTGTCAAAAATCCATTTTTATACATCTGAACAAACACCTGATTTCTTCTTTTTTCTACTAAATCTGGACGACGAACAGGATTGTACAACGCCGAGTTTTTTAGCATCGCTACTAAAACAGCCGATTCTTCTAATTTTAAATCGGCAGGTTCTTTATCAAAATAAATTCTAGATGCAGATCGCACACCTACCGCCTGATAAAGGAAATCGTATTTGTTTAAATACATGGTAATAATTTCCTCCTTTGTATATTGTCTTTCCAAACGAGTAGAAATCACCCATTCTTTCATTTTCTGAAGAACACGCTCAAAAGTACTTTCTGTAGAGAAATCATCGGTAAACAATTGCTTAGCTAACTGCTGCGTAATTGTACTTGCTCCACCTTTAGATCCCATATAGATTGCTGCACGCGCGGTACCACGGGCATCTATACCAGAATGTTTGTAAAAACGCTCATCTTCTGTAGCAACTAGCGCTTGTACTAAATGCTGCGGAAGACTTTCGTATTTTATTGGAGTACGGTTTTCTCGGTAATATTTACCAAGCGTTTTCCCGTCTGAAGAGATAAGCTCTGTTGCAAGATTCGTTTCCGGGTTTTCCAGTTCATCAAAGGTTGGCATTTTACCAAATACCCCCCAACCTGCTAATAGAAAAAAGAAAACGATCGCAAGAACTCCGACACTAAAGAGGGTCCAAAATCCTACGATATATTTGCGATTACTTTGCTTGGGTTTAGTTTGCTTTTTACGAGATTCAGCCATTTGCTCTAATTATTCTGTGTCGTTTTTTCTATTCTGAAACCAACATCTGTGATTCCTTCTAAATTGTCTATTCCGTCAACATCACCATTTTTACGCATGGCATGTCTAATATTCACCTGATATTCCCCTGGTTCTTTGAAGTTCACATTTTCTTTGTACCAGAGTTTATTTTCTTTTACATCGCCAAAACCTGTACCAAGCCATTCTCCGTTCGGTTCAGCCATCTTATATTCTAAAGTATCACTGATCACCTTTCCTTTTGGGAATTGAATTTCAGTAATTAAATACAAATTGCTATACTTAAACTTGCTATTGTTTCTTATATCAATAAACAGATTATAGGCTTTTAAAGAATCTAATTCTCCAATGTTAAACGTAACTATAGAATCTTTATTCCACTCGTCCACAGATTTATATTCGTCGTAAACCCTTTTGGAGTCACAACTGCATAACAACAAGCTGAAAATGGTAAAAATCAGAATAAAATTACTTCGCATTATTTGAGGAAGATGGATTATTTTTCTTTCTTCTTTTTTTATTTCTACGTTTCTTTTTGCCCTGTTGTGGTTTATCAAATCGAGTTAAACTATCCTGACCAACCACATTATTGAAGTCTGGCTTTTCTTCTTCCATCTGAAGTACTACTTCAAATTCTTCAAGACTTCCTATACTTTCTCGTTTCTTATTCGCAGCGATAATTTTATTTGCTTGCTCTGCAGTTAGTTTATGCCACGTCATCCACTCCCCTTCATAAGCATACCAAAGAAATCCTTTAAAAATATCGATTTTCTGGCATACTGCGGTACCCTTTTTTGTGTAGAGTTTGATGTCTGTTTTGGGGAAAGATTTAAGACACTCTAAATACGTATCTAACTCATAATTAAGACAACATTTAAGCTTACCACATTGTCCTGCGAGTTTTTGCGGATTTAAAGATAATTGCTGATAGCGCGCTGCACTAGTACTTACCGATCTAAAATCTGTTAACCAGGTAGAGCAACATAATTCACGCCCGCAAGAACCAATACCACCAAGTCTTGCAGCCTCTTGCCGAAGCCCAATTTGGCGCATTTCTATTCGCGTACTAAACTCTCGCGCAAATTCTTTTATTAACTGGCGAAAATCAACACGATCATCTGCAGTGTAGTAAAATGTCGCTTTTGAGGCATCTCCCTGAAATTCAATATCGCTTATCTTCATACTAAGATTTAAGCGAATTGCAATTTCCCGAGCTCTTGTTTTAATTTTTTCTTCTCTGCCTCTAGCTTCTTCCCAAATATCAATATCCTTTTGGGTCGCTTTACGGTAGATTTTTAAAACCTCCTCGCTATCTATGCTTACCTTTTTCTTTTTCATTTGGATTCGCACCAATTCTCCGGTAAGACTTACAATCCCTACATCGTGACCTGGGGAAGCTTCTGTAGCAACCACATCACCCATGCTTAGGGTTAGATTTTCATTATTTTTAAAGAAATGTTTTCTTCCGTTCTTAAAACGTACTTCAACACAATTAAAAGGTTCTACTCCGTTAGGAAGGGACATATTAGAAAGCCAATCGAATACGGTTAGTTTGTTACAACTATCTGTTCCGCAGGTTCCGTTACTTTTACATCCTTTAGGCTTACCGTCTTCACCGGTAGAGCAACTGCTACACGCCATAAATGTTATATATCTTGATAAGAAGCTTTAAAAAAACAAGTTCATTTAGTTGAAAAAATCTGATATCCCGACCATCATTCTATCCTAAATTGCGGGACCTCAAAGATCTATTTCAAAAATTTGCTTTCTAATTCAGCTTCTTTAGGTTTATAAATCAGTTCTTAAACAGTAAAGATACCAATATTAATTGGCATCACCATTTAGAACGAAATCTTAACTCTTATATTTTAAAACTTCAGAGCGACCTTTCTTGAAAATTTTATTGCTGTTTCTTTTTCCTTTTCTAAGCTCTTTTTGCTCTTCGTAAGGTAGATCATGAACTTTCATACAATCTTCACTACAGCAATTATTCATTTCCATAGCACAATCATCGCACTGAATAAACAGTAAATGGCACGCTTCGTTAGCACAATTTACATGGTGATCGCAAGGCTTACCGCATTGGTGACAATGTGCAATCACATCTTCGGTAATACGCTCTGATCGACGATGATCGAAAACAAAGTTTTTACCAATAAATTTATTCTCTAATTGTTGATTCTTAACCTGGCGGGCATATTCTATAATTCCGCCTTCTAATTGGTAAACATTTTGAAAACCACGATGCTTATAATATGCACTCGCTTTCTCACATCTAATCCCACCGGTGCAATACATCAAAAGATTTTTATCTTCTTTATGCTCTTCCAAATCCTGTTCGATAATAGGAAGCGAATCTCTGAAGGTATCTACATCTGGTGTAACAGCTCCCTGAAAATGACCAATTTCACTTTCATAATGGTTTCGCATGTCTACGCAAACTGTCTTAGGATCGTCTAACAACTGGTTAAAAGTTGCGGCATCAACATGAATTCCTTTGTTTGTAACATCAAAGCTTGCGTCATTTAAGCCATCAGCTACAATTTTTTTACGTACTTTTATTTTTAGTTTCAGGAAAGATTTCGCATCCTGCTCGATCGCAATGTTTAAGCGGCAACCTTCCAGAAAATAAATATTATCTAAAAATGTTTTAAACTCGTTGAATTTTTTGGCAGGAACCGAAAGTTGTGCGTTAATACCTTCGTTAGCCACATATATCCTTCCTAGAACATCCATACCATTCCAGGCAACGAAAAGATGGTCTCTAAAAAGTTTAGGGTTACCTATTTTGGCATAGGCATAGAAAGAGAGCGTTAGCCTGTCTTCACCGGCTTCCTCGATCAAAGCTTCTCTTTCTTTAGCGCTTAGTTTATTGTACAGTTGCATGCTATACTAATTTTAAGAATTAAAGATTTTTTTGCAAAGATACTAGAAGCTTAAAACTAAACAACAAGCGTTAAGAAAAATCTAAAGTTCCATTTTTTTAAAATTGAAGAAAAAATTGAATACCTCAACCTATGCCAGGGTTTGTTTTCAGTAGCTTGATTTTGTATCTTATTGCATCAAAAAATTTATGATTACTAGCCAATTATTAATTGTGACCTAGTAAAAGTTATAGTAATTTAGCAACTTGCAAAAAACAGGAGAATAACATGAGTAACGATAAAGAAAAAGAAGCGAAATTAAAAGCACTAAAGCTTACCCTGGATAAGATGGATAAGACCTACGGTAAGGGTACGGTAATGAAAATGGGAGATCAGGCAGTTGTTGATGTTCCTTCTATTTCTACCGGTTCTTTAGGTTTAGATTTAGCACTAGGTGTTGGCGGTTACCCAAGAGGACGGGTTATTGAAATTTATGGTCCTGAATCTTCTGGTAAAACAACGCTTACATTACATGCTATTGCTGAAGCACAAAAAGATGGCGGTATTGCTGCTTTTATTGATGCAGAGCATGCTTTCGATAGATTTTATGCTGAAAAATTAGGTGTAGATATAGAAAATCTAATTATCTCTCAACCAGATAATGGAGAACAAGGTCTAGAGATCGCGGATAATTTAATTAGATCTGGAGCTATCGATATTATTGTAATCGACTCGGTTGCAGCACTTACTCCAAAAAGTGAGATCGAAGGAGAAATGGGAGACTCAAAAATGGGGCTACATGCTCGTTTGATGTCTCAGGCGCTTAGAAAATTAACTTCTACAATCAGTAAAACGAACTGTACAGTGATTTTCATTAACCAGCTTCGTGAGAAAATTGGAGTGATGTTTGGAAATCCTGAAACAACTACTGGTGGTAACGCACTTAAATTCTATGCTTCAGTACGTTTAGATATTAGAAGATCTACCCAGATTAAAAACAGCAGTAGTGAAGTAATGGGTAATAAAACCAGGGTGAAAGTGGTGAAAAACAAAGTTGCCCCGCCATTTAAAACTGCCGAATTTGATATTATGTATGGTGAAGGAGTTTCTAAGATTGGAGAAATTATCGACATCGGTGTAGACTACGAAATCATCAAGAAAAGTGGTTCTTGGTTTAGCTACGAGGATACTAAGCTTGGTCAAGGTCGTGATGCGGTAAAAACCATCTTAAAAGACAATCCAGATTTAATGGATGAGCTAGAAGTAAAAATAAAAGATGCTATAAAGGTTGCGAAAGAAGAAGCTTAAACAGCTTAAAATCAATTTTCTATATAAAATCCCCAACTTCGGGGATTTTTTTATGAATATATCACGCAACCCTTTCTAATTTTTTTCATCTAAGCAACATAAAACCCAAAAATACAAAGATGAAAAAGCTTAGTTTATTATTAGTTCTTGCCATCACTCTTATTAGTTGTAATAGTGATGACGACGGTCCAAGCATCGCATACCAGTACGCCAGAATCACCAACCACAACTTGCCTGCTTTTATTGATTATGAAGAAAGCTACGATATAAAAGCAACTTTTACGCTACCTGATGCCTGCCATACTTTTTATGCATTCGATGGAAAATCTTACGAAAATGAAGATGAAGAAAATATCCTGGTTTATGATATTGTGGCTTTAACATCCTACGATCCAAATGTTACAGAGTGTACAGAGCAAGCAACTAGTTTATCTGAAACTGAATCTTTATTCAGAAATGGCTTCAAACTAAATACTGTTACCCAAAATGAAGATCGCTATGATACTGTTAGATTTCGTTTTGTAAACGGCATTAATACTGCAACAAATGAATATGAGTTTATGACTGTAAATGTCCCAGTTGGAGAACCAGAAACAGAACCTACTCCTGAAGAACCGGCAGAATAAAAGATTAATAGTCCATTTTAAAAAGCTGAAATTATATAATTTCAGCTTTTTTTATTTTCAGCTACGCAACCTTTTAGATTTCAGTGTATCTATACATTATAAACCATAAATAGAAGTATTCAGCAAAAAGAAAAATAACTGCAAGAATCTTTATCCTAACAACCTATCTAGAAGAATAGAGTAAGCTTGTTTTTATTAAATTACAGTTTGTATAAAAATCTGATGAAAACCAGATAACCAACGCATAAGTAACCAACTAAACTCACATGATTTTTTGACGCTAGAAAAGCTCATAAAAAGATGTAAAAAAAAGGATATAAAAGCTCAAGAAGAACTTTACCGGTTATACTCGGGGAAGATGTTCGGCTTATGTTTAAAATATTCTGATAGCTACCAGCAGGCCGAAGATAATCTGCAGGATGGCTTTATGACCATATTTGACAAAATTGGTCAATACAATAATTTAGGATCGTTTGAAGGTTGGATGAAGAGAATTGTAATAAATACCGCTTTACAAAAGCACCGAAAAGAAAAATTATACAGTATCACAAACGAAGATCAGGTAGAAGAACCTTCAGTGGAATACGAAGAATCTTCATTACCCTTAGATTTTTTATTAAAGATTGTACAACAGCTACCGCAACGCTATCGAGAAGTATTCAACCTATATGTTTTAGATGGCCATTCCCACAAAGAAATTGCGAGTATGCTTCAGATTTCAGAAGGTACTTCTAAATCTAATTTATCACGAGCTCGACATATTTTGAAGGATAATATCGAGAAAAGTCAAATTAATTCTTCTGCAAAAACCCTATGAAAGAGAGAAAGAATATAGATCGCCTTTTTCAGGAGAAGTTCAAAGATTTTGAACAAACTCCCAGAGAAGAAGTATGGAAAAATATCGCGCAGAAATTACAGGAAAAGGAAGAAAAAAAGCCTGTTATTTTACCATTTTGGTTTAAGCTTGGCAGTGTAGCAGCTATTTTAGCGCTCATTATAACCGGTGCCTATTTTTACCAAAATAACGTTGCAAATATTACAGAACCTCAAATCACCATTGATATTGAAAAATCAGCGCTACCAAATATCGAAATGCCAGTAGATTCTACTTTAAGAAGCGCTAATAAAACGCTTGATGAGCTTTCTGAAAGTTCTGAGTATTCGAATACTGAAGATAAGGTTTCCACAAATAATTCAGGCGCAATTGCAAACCAAAATAATGCTATTAGAAATAATCAAAACTCATCTTCAGATAATAGCATTTCAGCAAAAACAGAAAAAAATTCAAAAAACAACAATTTACATCAATCAAAAAAAGAGCAACAATTAGCGAATCTTGAGAATAAAATTCAGGATAATCCTAAGGAAAAAGCCCAAGATCGAATAAGCGAAGAAGCGGTGACTTCTTCAGCAAAAAAGAAAAAAGAGAATCAAATTGCTATTGCAGATTCTACTAAGTTTAATGATCAGGAAAAATATGAAAAAGCAGTAGCGATTCTTGAACAAGATCAAAACAAAGATGCTACTACTGAAGAAATAAAAATCGCATCCAATAAAACAGGGAAAATTAGTATTTCTCCTTTTGCAGCTCCTGTGTATTACGATAATTTAGGAACTGGTAGTCCTTTAGATCCAGATTTAGCCGGCAACCAAACTAATAGCGAGGTAACGATGTCTTACGGAATCAAATTAGCCTACGCTATTTCTGAAAAAGTAAAAATACGTTCGGGTATTAACAAAGTGAATATGAATTATAAAACCCAGGATATCGTTTATAATTATGCTATGGCTTCTAACAATCTTGCTAATATTAATTACGAAAACGGAAGCGAGAATATCAAAATTACGAGCACCAATTCGAGAGGTAATGGTGGTTATGTTTTTGATAGCCCTGTGACTTCTCCTGAAGCTAATAATTTTTCTATGTTGAATGTCCCTGTAGAATCGGGTTCCATAAATCAAAGTTTTGGATATATTGAAGTTCCGCTTGAAATCGAATACAACCTAATCGACAAAAAAATTGGATTAAAACTAATCGGCGGTGCCAGTAGTTTATTTTTAGACGAAAACTCGGTTAGTGTTACTTCTAAAAATGGGGAAATTGAGCTGGGAGAAGCAAATAATTTAGAAAAACTGAGTTTTACCACGAATATTGGGATGGGAGTAGATTATCAACTTAGCGATCATTTTCGTCTAAATTTAGAGCCGACATTCAAATACCAATTAAATAGTTTTAATAATGTAGATGGGGTGAATCCTTTTTTCTTCGGACTTTACACAGGATTTAGTTTCGAATTTTAAAAAATTAAGTTACGGTTGGGTTGTTTAATTCCTGAAGAATAACCTTTCTGTTTTCCAGCTTTAATGCCTTACGGTCTTGCTGAGTTTTCCCTTTGGTCGATATAAAATCGTGAATCTTAACTCTCAACTTGCCGGGACTTCCAGAAAAGAAAGTGTAGGAAAAACGCTTTTTAGTATCATGAAATGTTAGCGGAACGATAGGTATTTGGTGGTCTATAGCCAGTTTAAAAGCTCCTTCTTTAAATTCGTCTAAGACAATACTCTCATCGTCGGGAACGCCACCTTCCGGAAAAATACAAATGCTATTGCCTTGCTTTAATCTTCTTTGCGCTTCATTAAAAACTGCTTGCCTACTTTGTGGATTTTTGCGATCTACAAGAATACAGGTTCGTTTATAGAAAAATCCAAAAATGGGAATTTTCACTAGTTCTTTTTTTCCCACAAAAACAAAAGGATGGTTTATGGTAGAAAGCATTAGCATGATATCAATAATAGAGCAGTGATTGGCGACAAACATATAGCTATAGCCTTTTTCTAATTTCTGCCGACCAACAACTTTACGATAAAACCCCATACCGAAAATGATAAACTTAGCCCAGATTCTTGCACAAAAGAAGAATTGAGGATAAAATCGCTCGGATGAAGTAAATACAATCAATATCGGTAACATAATGATTATTGGCACTACGAGTAAAACATAGAACCAGATTCTCCATACTGCAATAGCAATATTTTTTAGAAAACGCATAGGTTCCAAAAGTAGTAAATACAATCAAGTCAATTCCACAAAAAAAGTACCTTTGTATAAAAATTTAATTACTACATGTCTAGAATACTAACGGGAGTACAAAGTACAGGAACACCGCATTTAGGAAATTTGTTGGGAGCTATTATGCCTGCAATAAAAATGGCAAACAGCCCAGAAAATGAATCCTTCATTTTCATTGCAGATATGCATTCTCTAACGCAAATTAAAGATGCTGAAACTTTAAAAAACAACACCTACTCTGTTGCTGCCACCTGGCTTGCCTGCGGTCTTGATATCGAAAAAACAGTTTTTTACAAACAAAGTGATATTCCACAAACTAGTGAGCTTACCTGGTATTTGAGCTGCTTTTTTCCCTACCAGCGTTTAACTTTAGCCCACTCGTTTAAAGATAAATCAGATCGTTTAGAAGATGTAAATGCAGGACTTTTTACGTATCCTATGCTTATGGCTGCAGATATTCTTTTATATGATGCTGAAGTGGTTCCTGTTGGGAAAGACCAATTACAACATTTAGAAATTACGCGCGATGTGGCTTCTCGTTTTCACACAAAAATGGGCGAAACCTTTGTAATTCCTGAAGCAAAAGTAGAAGAAAATACCATGTACGTTCCCGGTACCGATGGTTCTAAAATGAGTAAATCGCAAGAAAACACCATTAATATTTTCCAGACCGATAAAAAACTGAGAAAGCAAATTATGGGAATTCAAACCGATAGTACTCCGCTTGAAGAACCTAAAAATCCAGACACTTGTAACGTATTCAACATCTATAAATTATTAGGTTCTAAAAAGCAAACTGCCGACTTACGCCAAAAATATGAAGCTGGTGGCTTTGGTTATGGGCATGCAAAGCAAGCTTTGTTCGAATTAGTAAAAGAAACTTTTGCTGAACCTCGCGAAAAATATGAGTACTACATCAACAATCTTGAAGAAGTTGATAAAGCGCTAGCCGTTGGTAAAGAGAAAGCAACCACAGTAGCGAATGATGTTTTAAAACGTGTACGCACAAAATTAGGATACTAAATAGCTTCAAATAATTTACCAGGCAAAGGTCTAATAACACCTTTAAGTTCCATATTCAGTAAAATTGAAGCCGTTTTAAAAGTTGGGAAATTGCAGTAGAGCGCTATAGTATCTAATTGTGATTTCCCTTTTTCTTTTAAATGATCGTAAATTTGCTGCTCTTCAGAATCTAAATCGACAAATAATTGCTGCTGGACGGGCTTTATTTCTTCCTGAAGTTTCCATCCTAGCATATAGACTAGATCGGCTGCACTACTTAACAAATGGGCGTTGTTCGATTTAATAAGTTCGTTACAACCTTTACTGTATTTATCACCGGGACGACCGGGGACGGCAAAAACTTCGCGATTGTAAGAGTTTGCAATATCCGCAGTTACCAAACTTCCGCCCTTCTCGGCACTTTCTATAACTACCGTAGCTTCACTTAAGCCAGCAATAATTCGATTTCTCTTTAGAAAATTATTTCTTCCGAAGTTATCGGTACTCCAAAAATCGCTAAAAAACCCACCATTTTCTAAAACACTATCTACATATTTTGCGTGCACTTTTGGATAAATTTGATTAAAACCGTGTGCTAAACAACCAATAGTTTGTAAATTATTGGCGACAGCTGCTCGATGCGCCGCGATATCGACTCCGTATGCAAATCCAGAAACAATTATGGGATTAAGCGGACTCAGCTCTTCGATAAATTGTTCGACAAAAGATTTGCCAGCGCTGGTGATTTTTCGTGTACCTACAATACTTATAATTCTGTGATTTTCAAGCTGAATTTTTCCTTTAGAAAACATTAAAATTGGAGCATCATGGCAGTATTTTAATTTTTCAGGATAGTTATCTTCTAAGAAATAATGGGTCTTTAATTGTTCGTCTTGGATAAATTCGAGTTCGCTTTCTGCCGCTTCAAAGTTCGTAGGATCTAATAATCCTTTCAGTTTAAGCGCTCCAATTCCTTCAATTTTTAATAAATTTTGTCGCTTTTCTTCGAATATAGCCCTAGCACTTCCTAACCTCGCTATTAATTTCTTTGCGGTCCTATCTCCCAGATTAGGAGCTTTTTGCAGTGCTAAGACGTATTTTAGATCATTAAAATTCATCCCATCGCTTTCCTCTAAAATTAAACAAAAAAACATTTGTTAATAAAAATTGTTTCTCTATTTTTATATACTTCACTTTCGTGTTATTTTTGCAATTATGATAATAGCTAACTACATACAGGATTTACTTTACCGTTACGAGTGCGTTATCGTACCGGGATTTGGTGCATTTTTATCTCAGAGAGAGTCGGCGTTTCTTGATGCTGAAACCAATAATCTTTATCCACCAAAGAAAACGGTATCCTTTAATCGTCAGTTAGTTAAAAACGACGGCCTATTAGCAAATTACGTTGCTGATGCTGAAAGCATTAATTATACGACAGCGCTTAACAAGATTGCAGATTTTGTACATCAGTTAGAAACTTCGCTAAAAGATCAGGATAAAGCTGAAATTCCTAATATTGGGCAGTTTACTGTTTCTGAAGATTTTACACTTCAATTTGAGCCTTTTAATAAAGTGAATTATCTGGCAGATTCTTTTGGTCTTGATGTTGTGAATTCAAGTAAAATTCAACGTGAAGTTTACAAAACTCAGGTTCAGGAAATTGAAGAAAAAGCACCTATCCACTTTACTCCGGAAAGAAGAAATAGAAAAGCTGCTTTTCTTAAATATGCTGCTGTAGGAGTTCTTTTCCTTGGACTTTCGGGAATGGCTGGATTAAATATTTATAGCAATAAGGTTGCAGAACATAATATTGCTGAACAACAGGAAGCTGAAAACCAGTTACAACAGCAAATTCAGGAAGCTACTTTTGTTATTGATAATCCATTACCGGCCATTACTTTTAATGTAGAAAAGCAATCTGGCGACTTTCATTTAGTTGCAGGAGCTTTTAGAGTGGAAGAAAATGCCGAGAAAAAAGTAGACGAACTAAGGAAGGAAGGTTATAAAGCTCGACTTATCGGAGCAAACAAATACGGACTTCACCAAGTGGTATTTTCTAGCCATAAAACCAGACGTGATGCAGTAAATGCGCTTAACAAACTAAAGCGTGAAGACAAAGCAGCCTGGTTGCTGGTACAGGAACTTTAATCTTTTTTTAGTGATATTTACCTAAAAGCTCACTATTATTGCCAAAAATTGGCAAATATGGATTTAAAGTACCCAAAAGATTCTAGAACTACACTAACCGACCTTGTTTTACCAAGCGAAACTAATCCCCTAAATAATTTATTTGGTGGTGAATTGCTAGCGCGTATGGATCGTGCCGCAAGTATTGCAGCAAGAAGACATAGTCGCCGTATTGTAGTTACTGCCTCTGTAAACCATGTTGCTTTTAATAGAGCTATTCCTCTAGGAAGTGTGGTAACCGTTGAAGCAGCTATTTCTAGAGCCTTTAAATCGTCTATGGAAATCTTTATAGATGTTTGGGTAGAAGATCGTGAAAGTGGTCTTAGAAGCAAAGCAAACGAAGCAATTTATACCTTTGTAGCCGTAGATGAAACAGGAGCTCCGGTACCTGTGCCTCCCCTTAAACCGGAAACCGATTTAGAGAAAGATCGCTTTGAAGCCGCTTTACGAAGAAAACAACTAAGCCTTGTACTTGCAGGAAAATTGAAGCCTAACGATGCTACTGAATTAAAAGCATTGTTTAAGGACTAAGTTTAGCCATTAGGGTTATGCAAATGAATGCGTAACCCAACTCCAAAATCCATTAAAATATGATCGTTTAAATAATCGTCATAGGCCTCATTTTTTATATCCAATTTTAAAAAATAAGGGGAAACTTTTGCGAAAATCGCCAAGGTTTGATTGAAGCGATAACCAAAGGCTACTCCTAGCTTATAACTTATCCCATTTTCCCAAAAAGAGTTTGAAGAAAAATCCACCAAATTTCTAAGATTTACACTTCCAATAGCTCCTGTTAGCTGAACATTCATTTGCCGATCAATAGCGTAGTAATATCCTAATTCAAGGCCATATTCGTTGAATCTTGTTTCGCTTATATTTCCTATTTTTTCAATATTAGTGACTTCGCTCCCATGCCATTTTCCATAAAGACCAATAGTAAATTCGGGAACAATAAACACGTGTACACCAAACTGAATTCCCTGATCTAGTTGATAATCGTTGCCAAAACTAGAGTCACTCATTCCTAAAGGATAAAAAGTAGATAGCTCAAAATAAATTGTTTCAGGATCTTCTGGTTGATACCAGTTTCGATGTGCAACTACCTCAACATCGCTTTGTTGCGCCAGAAGAAAAGTGTAGCTAAAAATGCCGAATATGAATAGTAACTTTTTCATATAAAAAAGGATGGTACTGGAACTAAAATTCAAAATTAAAATTGTTGATTTCTGAAGTCACTTTTACAATCGTATCCTTTTCTACTTCAGTGTTTGCCGTGTATTTGATTTTTATGCTAGTGCCTTCAGGAACTGAAATTGTATCCTTAAAATTTCGATTCTCTTCATCTAAGCTTAGATAATTTCTAATATAATTTTTAGAGAAGAAATTGGTTTCTTCAGCATCATACAACCCTAAAGATTGATTTTTCTTACGATATTCCAACACAAATTCAAGGCTATCGGTTTGGTTTCCCATAGCGATATTCAGACTTATGTTCTTAATCTTACTTAACTGGACAAGCTTAAGGTTAATGATTCCATCTCTTCCTTCAATATTTAGGGAATCAATAAAACTAAGCGATGAATAACCGGGAACGTAATCTTTAGAATATTCTGGATTAAAATTGATGATTAGACCGCGATTGTAGGAAACCAGCGATACAAAATCTACTCTTCCTAAATTTTTACTTTTGGCTTCGCCTAAAACATGATATTCTAATGCTCTATCGGTAGTTACATTTACCGGAATATTTTTTAAAGCAACACTATTGGAATCGGTTAAAGTTGCAAATACTGCCAATCGCTGATTTTCGGTGACGAGCACATCATCGCTGGTACAAGCGGAAAACCCGATTATAAATATAATCGCAACACTTATTTTTTTCATAATCTAATATTACATCAAATAGATGCTAAATACTAAAAATGGTTGCTTTAAACCTGAAATTTAACGATTTAGAATCCAGCTTTCTGGATTATATTTATTGGTGTTCTGAAAGATTAGAAAGTGTAAAGTTGTTTTACCAGAGCTTTTACTGGTAGCCACCACACCAAGTTCCTGCCCGATGCTTACATAATCTCCTTTTCGTACAGCAACACTTTCCAGGTTATCGTAAATCGTGATATAATCTCCATGCCTTAGCATTACCGCTTTGTTTGCTCCTTTTAAGATCTGAACTTCACTAACGGTTCCCTCAAAAACAGCTCTGGCTTTACCACCCTTATCGGTATCGATATTTATACCGCTATTGTTAATTGAAATATTACTAACCACAGGGTGTGGTTGTTTCCCAAACTTCATACTTATTGTACCTGTTTTTACAGGCCAGGGTAATTTTCCTTTATTACTGGCGAAATCTTTAGCTAAAGCTTTAGCTTCCGGAGTTAATTCAAAAACGTCACGTTTTGCTGAACCCGATTTTTTATTGGTTTCAGCGATCGAAGCTTTAATCATCGCATCGATCTTACGCTCAATTTCGTCAATTTCCTGCTGTGCTTTTCTAATTTGCGAAGCGAACTGACCTTCTTTAGCCGTGATGGTTTTCATTAATTCCTGCTGAGATTTCTTATTTTCTTCTAATCGTGCTCTGGTTTTGCGATTCTCAGCTACTAACTTATCTTTTTCTTCTTTTTGGTAGGCAAGGCGTGTGTTTAAACGTTGCAAATCGACCGTACGGATCTTTATTTGCTCTCCTTGCTGTTTTCTGTACTCTGTGTATTGTTTTAAATATTCCAGCCGTTTATACGCCTGTAAAAAGCTTTCCGAAGAAAGTAAAAACATAATCCGGCTTTGTTGCGATTTGCTGCGATAAGACTTTTTGATCATCACCGCATAATCAGCTTTCAAACTTTCTAATTCTTTCCTTAAACTAGAAATTTTGTTTTCATTCTCATTCATTTCCTGCGTGAGAAGACTTGCCTGCCTGTTGGTTACCTGTATTAAATTTTCGGTGCTTTTAATTTGCTGATTCAAATCCTGAACTTCATTCAGAATTGATTTTTCCTTTTTCTTGTTGTTACTTCTAAGATCGGATATTCGACGAATTTCGTTTTGAAGTTCCATTCTTTTTTTCTCCAAAGCTTCTCTTGTGCTTTGAGAAAATGAATTGGTAGCCACCAAAAAGGTTGCAGCAACAACGAGATATTTAAAGAAATTCAATTTCATTTTACAGAAATTTCATCGTAACCAGAAGGAATACTGAAGGGGAAACTTACGTCACCGTCAAATTCAATCGAACGATACTGGATGGTAATATTAGTGCTTTCGCTACTTTCGTTTGCGATGATGGTAATGGTTTCAGGAAAAATTCTTCCAGAAATAGTTTGATAATCATCGTAAGTTACCGTTACACTTCTATTCTTATCCTCCTGAGCCAACTGCTGTGCTTTAGCTTTGTAAGTTTTGCTATCTAGCATAAACATTTTTTTCACATCAGATTCTTTCTTCGGAAGTAATTGAAAACCTCTTGCAGATTCGCTTAAAGTATAACCATCTGTCCTAAGATCATAAATCGCCTGGCCAATCAATAAATTCTGAAGTTTATCGAAATCTAGCGGCGTCCCTAACCATTTACTTACTAAACTGAAATCACCATCAAAATATGATTTTCCTACTTTTTCGTAATAGCTTACTTTCTCTGGAGTGATGTAAACTTTTGCCATCGGGAAACCAAGAATACTGGCGCTCATCCAAATAGCTTTATCTTTTTCCATACGAAAACTTAGATTTACCGATTGTGATCTATCAGAGTTTTGATAAGTCGCTCTAAGTTTCCCGGATATGGTATTGAAATCAACTGCCTTATCGTAGTGATTTTTAATAACGCCAGATGCTTTCGCGTTGCTCCTTTCAAAACCAGTTGCAGCTTTTTTTGTTCCACATGCAACAGTGGTGATGGTTATTAAGACAACAATTATTATACGTTTGATCATTTAGTTTCTTCTTTTAAAATTTTAATTGCCTTTGCTTTATACTCATTAGCACTTTCCTTATCCTCCATACCTGTATAAGAAACAGCAATCTGCTGATAGAAATCGGCTTGCATTCTTGGATTTTCAATTAAAAAATCCAGTCCAAAAGTAAGAATTTCGACCGCTTCAGAATAATTTTTAAGTTTATTTAAGGCTACGCCATTTAATAGATAAAAAATTGGTTGTGCCGGGAAGATATCTCTAGCTTCTGAGGCAAGATCTTTAGCGCCTTCAAAACGTTGCTGATCGATTCTTAAAATCAGCGTATTTTTTATCATCTCAAAATTAGCAGGATCTTCTTTCAAGCCCATTTCAAAATAACGCAAAGCATCTGCTTTATTATCACCTTTTAAATAATACTCTCCTAATTTTCTATAAAGTGAGGGCTCATTTTCCAAATTGGAAAGAATTTGACTTACTTTCATAAGTTCACTTTCCCATTGCGGATTCTCATTTACAAAAAGTAAAAAGTCGTTTAGAACTTTATATTTTGAAGCTGCGTCTATCTCTTCAGATCTAAACACAATTTCCATTGAATTTACCGCATCTTCCGGCTGTTCCTTATTCAGAAA